>PMOG01000117.1 GCA_003161555.1 Vulcanimicrobiota bacterium
CGCTCGAGGTCCATCGCGTCGAGGAGCTGCTCTTCCATCTCGCGGCCGCCGACCGTCTTGGTGAACTCGAGCAGGCGGTCGCTGAGCGTCGTCTTGCCGTGATCGATGTGCGCGATGATGCAAAAATTGCGCACGTTGGCCGGGCCGCGATCGGCTACGGCAGATTCGCGTTGGATCACCCGCTCAATGAGAACGCACACGCCGCGTACCGTTGCGGCAGGACGATGTTCGTATCGACGACCGACAGGAGGATGAGCACGACCAGGAACGCGAGGTCAAGCCCGGCGACCGGCGGGATGATGCGCCGCATCGGCGTCAGCACCGGTTCCACCAGCATTGCCACGTACTCCGTCCAGCGCCCGCGCAGGCTCGGCACCCACGAAACGACGGCGTAGATCAGCATCAGCAGCAAATAGGCGCGAAAGACGTAGTCGACGAGTTCCCAGATCAGGCACATGACGTCTGTTATACGCCCGGCGCGCCCGGAAGTGTCGCCATGACCGCGGCCGGCACACCGTTGAGGAACGGCGCCGGGTCGATCGCGCGCCCGTCGTACATCACCTGATAGTGGAGGTGCGGGCCGGTCGCCTCGCCGGTCGCGCCGCTGTACGCGATGGGTGCACCCCTGGCGACGACTTCGCCGGGATGGACCAAGACGCGCGAGAGGTGGGCGTACCAGGTGTGATAGCCGTTGCCGTGATCGATGTCGACCTTGATCCCGAAGCCGCCGTCCCAGCCGGTACTGGCGACGGTGCCGGCGGCGGCGGCGTGAACGACGGTTCCCCAGTCGGCCATCAAATCGACCCCTTTGTGGAATTCAGGCCACGGGCTGGAGCGCCAGCCGAAAGCAGCGGCGACGGCGCCGCCGACGGGATTGAGCGACGGAATCGCGGCCAGCATTCGCGTGCGCGCGATCGCGGTCAGGCGCCGTACGTTCAAGACCCGCATCGCCAGACGGTGCAGGTGCTGCGCGTCGTCGTTGGCAGCTAGCGAGGCCGCCGCCAGCGCATGGAGCTTCGCATGGAGGGCACGAAAACCGACGCTCCCGTGGAGGGCGCCGGCGGAGGTCGACCCGCGCGGCGCCGCCTTCGTGCCGCCGCCGATCATGCGCTTGATTTCGGCGTTTTGCTTCTGCACCGCTCGCAGCTGCGCGGCCAAGCCGTCCGTCTGACGGTCGAACGTCTGCAGTTCGGCTTGCTGGCGCACGGTCAGTTCCTGGAGCGCGCGCACGTCGGCTTCGGCGACTCGCAGGCGATACGTGTGGTAGCCGACCGCGACCAGCAGCGCCAGCATAACACCCACCGCGGTCGCCGCGACGTGGCCGCGGGTGAACTTCAGGCGGTAGACGGCGTTTCCGCGCGGCGGAATGATCTTGACCAAGAAGTCGCGCTCCAACTCGTTCATGTCGCTGCCGCCCGCGCTTTCTCGATCGCGGCCAATTCTTCACCCGAGGGGTCCTGGGCCGGCTTGAACGCGGTCACGGCCTTGCCGTAGGTCCGCGTCTCTTCGCGGGAATAGATGCTGCTGAGCACGACCCCGTCGCCGTCGCGGTTCAACAGCGCGAGCGCGTACGACAGGTCGGAGCCGACGTCGCTGAAGGCGTTGAAACGAATGAAACCGACGCGCGGAAGTTCGAGCCGGGCCGTCTTCTCGAGCGCGTCGACGCGGCGCAGCTCGGCATCGCGTGCGGCCACGATCCCGGCCGACTCCCGCTCGAGCGCGCTGAGCCGGTCGGTCGCGCGCGCGGCGCCCCCGCCCAGCAGCTGGTCGTGCTGGTCGACGATGGCGCGCAGCTTTGCGAAGCGCGGGCCGGCGATCAGCAGCTGATAACCGCCGACCACGACCAGCGCGCTTGCCAACCCGGTGAGCACGGCTGTGAGAATATTCTGCATACAAAAGAAAGGCCAGGACGAGGATCAGGTGATTCGCGGCACACGGGATGTTCCGCTTACCGTTGCTCCCTTCCGGGCCTGGCGGGGTTCACGGATTACCGTTGCGCGAGGCCCAACCCTCGTCGAGGCTCCGCCCATTCTAGACCGCCTGGGCCCTTTCGTGAAGCCCTGGGCCCGGAAAACGGAACCAAACCGCCCGGGGAGAACGTAGAGGCCGTGACGACCTCCGTATTCTCGCGGAGCACGGCAGCGTGCGCCTGCGCCGCTCTGCTTGCCGCCGCACCGGCCCCGCGTCCCCCGGCCGGCAGCATGCTGGCCGTCGACTGGTCGCCGGGTGCGGCCCGGATCGCCGCCAGCTGCGCGACCTCGATTGCCCGCGTCAAGCAGCGCTTTGAGGCGATCGGCCGGTCACGGTCCGCGCGTACGTTCGACACCGTCGTCCTGCCGATCGAAACGGCCGCGGCGGACTTCAACGACGACCTGACCGCGCAGACGTTCCTCTACAACGTCTCAACCGATGCGAAGGTGCGCGCCGCGTCCCTCAAGTGTTCGACCGACACCGGGAACGAGCTCAGCGATCTCAGCGCGCGCCCGGATGTGTACGCGGCGGTAAAAGCCGCCCGGGCGAGCGGCACGGCCCACGGCGCCGCGCAGGTGAAGCTGACCGAGCTCTGGTTCGCCGTCTTCAAACGCAGCGGCGCCGGACTGCCCGACGCGCAGCGCCGTGCCTTCGTGAAGCTCTCGCAGCAGCTGGTCGGCTTACAGAACACGTTCATGGCGAACCTAGCGAACGACACGACGACGATTGCGATCACCAGCGCCCAGGCCCAGCCCTTGCCGCCCGATTTCGTGGCCGGCGCGCTGAAGCCGGCGGCCGGCGGCGGCTTCACGGTTCCGGTCAACGAATCGACGGTCAGCCCATTTCTGCAGAACGAGTCGGACCCGACGGCGCGCAAAGCCTTCTACATCGCGTATCAGAATCGCGGCGGCGCGGCTAACGTGAAGCTGCTCGAGGAGGCGATCGTCGTGCGCGACCATCTCGCGCACCTGCTGGGATATTCGGACTGGGCGGCGTTCGTGCTGGCCGACCGGATGGCCGGCACGCCCCAGCGTGTCGAGGGTTTTCTCGGCCGGATCGACCGCTCGATCATCGTGAAAGCGCGCCAGGAACGCGACGAAGATGCGCAGCTCAAAGGCGCGCCGCTCGACCAATGGGATCAGGCCTACTACGAAAACCAGCTCCGCAAGACGAAGTACGCCGTCGATCAGAACGAGATCAAGCAATACTTCCCCGTCCAGCACGTCGTGGATAGCGTGCTCGGCATCTACGAGCATCTGCTGGGGGTCACGTTTACGCGCACCGCCGCACCGGTCTGGCAGTCCCAAGTGCAGGCCTACCTCGTGCACGATGCCGCCGGCGGCAAGCCGCTGGGGATCTTCTACCTCGACCTCTATCCGCGGCCCGGCAAGTACGACCACTTTGCGAACTTCGGGCTGATCCCGCGCCGCGTGCTTCCCGACGGGAGCGTCCGGCTCGCCGAGAGCGCGATCGTCGGAAACTGGCCGCAGCCTGCTCCCGGTAAACCGGCGCTGCTCGATCAGAACGACGTGGAGACGTTCTTTCACGAATTCGGGCATTGCATGGCCGCGATCTTGGCCGACGAACCCTACGAAACGCTCACCGCCGGCTTCCGTCAGGACTTCGTCGAAGCGCCGTCACAGATGCTCGAGAACTGGGCCTGGGACCCGGGCATCCTCAAGATGGTCAGCGCGAACGTAACCACCGGTCAGCCGCTACCTGACGACCTCATTCAAAAGATGATCGCCGCGCGCTACGTGCATTACGCGCTCGCCACCACGCAGCAAATCCTCTACGCGACCGTCGACATGCGCTTTCACACCATGCGGCCGCCGGTCGACACGACGGCGGTCTGGAAGGCGACCGTCGCGCAGACCACGCCGAATCAATTCGTCGAGGGCACGGTACCGCAAGCATCGTTCGGGCACTTGATGAGCGGCTACGACGCCGGATACTACGGGTATCTCTGGTCGAAGGTTTACGCGCAGGATCTGTTCTCACGGTTCAAGGCGCAGGGCCTCACCAATCCCGTTGCCGGCATGGCCTACCGGCGTGACATCCTCGCACCGGCGCGGCTCGAGGAGCCCGACGTGGAGGTCGCGCACTTCCTCGGGCGCCCGATGAGCCCCGACGCCTTCTACCGCGAACTCGGCATCGCGCCGCCGGCGGCCGCTTCGCGCTAGAGCGCCCCTAGGGCGCGACCGGCGGCGCCTCGGGATCGAGCTCTTCCTCGCGCTCGTCGAGCGCGATCGCGTACTCCGCGTTCGCGTCGTCGGCGTCACCGCGATTGTTGGTCGGCGTCGTGTTGCCGTTACTCATGTGGCCCATCGTCCATGCCTGCTCTCTGTGGTCGGCGCTGCCGGTTCCGTACCCACTCGGACGCGAACGTTATCGGTCCCTGCGCAGTGGGTGCGTGCGGCCGTCGCGAATCATGGCCGGTGATGACCCCGCTGCTCGCCCCGTCTCCGACCGTCGACGCCGTCATGCTCGAAGCGCGTGCGGCCGGCTTCGGCAAGCGATCGATCAAGAACGAAGCCAAAGGGGCCGCGATCGACCTCGCAATCCGCTGCATCGATCTCACCACGCTCGAGGGTCGCGATTCCCCGGGTCGCGTGCGGTCGCTGTGCGCCAAGGCCGCGTTCCCCGCGCCGGGTGCGCCGCGTGTCGCCGCCGTCTGCGTCTATCCGAATTTGGTCGCGGTCGCCAAGGACGCGCTGCGCGGCACCGGCGTGAAGGTCGCCTCCGTCGCAACCGCGTTCCCGAGCGGCCTCTCGTCGCTGGACGTGAAGTTGCGCGACACCGAAGCGGCGCTGGCCAGCGGCGCCGACGAGATCGACATGGTGATCGATCGCGGCGCTTTCCTGGCCGGCGACGAAATGCGGGTTTTCGACGAGATCGCGGCGGTCAAGGCGCTCTGCGGACCCATCCACCTCAAGGCGATCCTCGAAACCGGCGAGCTGGGCTCCTACGACGCCACCCGGCGTGCCTCGGATCTGGCCCTGGAAGCCGGCGCCGACGTCATCAAGACCTCGACCGGTAAGCTCGGCACGTCGGCCACGCCGGCGACCGCGCTGGTGATGGCCGAAGCCCTGCGCGACTTCCAGCGCCGCACGGGTCAGCGGCGGGGGCTCAAGGTCGCGGGCGGCGTGCGCACAACGAAATCCGCGATCGCGTACCTGGTGCTGCTCGACGAGATCCTCGGCGACGCGTGGCTATCACCCGACCTGTTTCGGATCGGCGCCTCCGCGCTGCTCGACGACCTGCTGCTGCAGCGCGAGAAGCTCGTCACCGGCCGCTACGGGTCGCTGGACTACATCGCCCGCGACTGACCCCGGCCGCACGCGGTAACCGCGTCCCGCCCGCCGAACCTCCGGGTATGGCCCTGGCCTACGCACCGTCGCTCGAAACGACGCCCGTCCGCATCGCGCCGCGCTACGACCACTTCATCGGCGGGAAGTGGCAGCCGTCGTCCGACGGCGGCACCTTCCCGACCATCAATCCGGCCACCGGCGCGACGCTGTCGCACGTCGCGAACGGAACCCCTGAGGATGTCGCGCGCGCCGTCGCGGCGGCGCGGCGCGCCTACGGCGGCATCTGGAAGTCGATGCGTCCGGCCGACCGCGCGAAGTACGTGTACCGGATCGCGCGCGCGATCACGGAGCGCTCGCGCGAGCTGGCGGTGCTCGAATCGATGGATGGCGGCAAACCGATCAAGGAATCGCGCGACTTCGACATCGTGCAGGCCGCAGCGCACTTCTTCTATTACGCCGGCTGGGCCGACAAACTGCGCTACGCTGTCGCCGGAACGGCCGCGGTCGAGCCGCTCGGCGTGGTCGGCGCGATCGTGCCCTGGAACTTTCCACTGCTGATGGCGGCGTGGAAGATCGCCCCCGCGATTGCGGCCGGCAACACGATCGTGCTCAAGCCTGCCGAGACGACGCCGCTGACGGCCCTGCTGCTGGCCGAGATTTGCGCCGAGGCCGGCCTCCCGCCAGGCGTGGTCAACATCGTGACCGGTGACGGGGTCGCGGGCGCTGCCCTCGTCGAGCACCCGGACGTGGACAAGATCGCGTTCACCGGCTCNNGGCTCGACCGAGGTCGGCAAGATCATCCAGCGCACGCTGGCCGGCCGGCGCACGCCACGGACGCTCGAGCTCGGCGGCAAGGCCGCGAACATCGTGTTCGCCGATGCGCCGCTCGACCAGGCGATCGAGGGCGTCGTCAACGGCATCTACTTCAACCAGGGTCACGTCTGCTGCGCGGGTTCGCGGCTGCTGGTGCAGGAGCCGATCCACGACGAGGTGGTCGAACGCCTGACCGCCCGGATCGAGACCCTGCGTCTGGGCGATCCGCTCGACAAGAACACGGATATCGGTGCGATCAATTCCGCCGCCCAGCACGCCAAGATCACCGAACTCGTGCGCAGCGGCGTGGCTGAGGGCGCAGTGCTCCATCAGCAGTCGTGCGCGCTGCCGGACCGCGGCTGGTTCTTTCCGGCGTCGTTCTTCACCGGCGTCTCGCCGTCGCATCGCATCGCGCGCGAAGAGATCTTCGGGCCGGTCCTTTCGATCATGACCTTTCGCACCGCCGATGAAGCGATCGAGAAAGCGAACAACACGCCCTACGGACTCTCGGCCGGCGTCTGGACCGACAAGGGCGCGAAGTCGATGTACGTCGCCCAGCGTCTCCAAGCCGGTGTCGTGTGGTGCTCGACGTTCAACCAGTTCGACCCGAGTTCGCCGTTCGGCGGGTACCGCGAATCGGGTTTCGGCCGCGAGGGCGGCGTCGCGGGGCTGCGGCCCTACCTCCGCTGAGCGCGGACTCGCTATTCAGCCGGTCCCGCGAACAACACCAGATTCCCATCGGGGTCGACGATGATGAAGGTCCTCGCGCCCCAAGGTTCCTTCTTCAGCGCTTGAGAGAAGCGAACGCCCGACGCTTGGAACTCGAGAAACAGTTTCTTGATTTCCGCGGGAGTCTCGACGGTGATCGAGGCGGAGAGCAGATGCTCGCGTTCCCGGATGTCGCCGACGAAGACCGGCTCGCAAACCATTCGCAGGTTCAGTCGCGCATTGTCCCGATGGACCTGTCCGTAGAACGGCGGATCACCATACACGACGGCAATGGCGAAGCCGAGCTTGGATGTAAAGTACGCGCACGATGCCTTTACGTCGGCCACGTAGAGCTGAGCTTCGGTAGAACTCAGGACCGGGTGATTCCGGGTTGCTATTATCTTGCGCGTCATAGCGTGGGCTCCTGAAATGAGCGCCTGCCATCCATCGAAACCGGCGTGTCGTGCGACGAGCTCCTAGGCGTCGGCGAGCCGGAAGGTTGCGCGCAGTATCTCTTCGTCGCCGAGATGACTGAAATCGGGCAACGTCGCACGGATGTCGGCCGCGACCGGGTAATACTGTTCGCGATGCCAACGGAGATACTGCTTCGCTTACTTCTTAAGATTCTCGATATTCGGCATGGGCGCAAAATTGAGTTGGTGCAGTAGGCGGCCAACGATACCGTGTCCGGCGCTGATTTGTCAAACGACCCAAGTGCTCAATCTGGCCGCAACCCGGCGCTCCCGGCTGCGGTAGTAAGGAAGTGCCCAGCCGGCGCGGGATTGAGCGCAGTCGCGGGTAAAGGCGGGAACGTGGACACGCTGGCTGCAGCAACAGTCGACCGTGAAGCGATGGCGGCGCGTTATCGTGCCAACCGGCAGTGGACCGCGGACCTTTTCGCGATGATCGCACCGGAAGCGTACGAAGACGCACCGCTGCCGTTGCGCCACCCGTTCGTCTTCTACGACGGGCACATCCCCGGTTTTGCGTTCATCACCCTGGTGCGGGATGCGCTTGGGCGCCCCTCGCTCGACCCCGAGTTGGAGCGATTGTTCAACCGCGGAATCGATCCGCGCGATTCCACGGTCGCGGCCCAGCACAAGCGCTCCGCCTGGCCCGACCGCGCAACCGTGCACCGCTTCACCGGCGCCGCGGATGCGGCGATCTTCGACGCGTACGCCCACGCGGTGCTCGAGGATCCAGCCAATCCGCGTCTGGTCCGCGCCGAGGCTGCCTACAACATCCTCGAGCACGAGGAGATGCACCACGAGACGTTCGCCTACATCCTGCACCGGCTCGCGCGCGAGCGACAGCGCGGCATTCGCAGCGAGCATCGCGACGTGCCGGCGGCGCGGCACGACCCGGTTCGGATCCCCGCGGGAACCGCGACCCTCGGCGCGCGACGCGACGCGTTGCCGTTCGGCTGGGACAACGAGTTCGACGAGACCGCGGTCGCCGCCGGCGCCTTCGGCATCGACGTGCACGACGTCACCAACGGCGAGTTTCTGGAATTCGTGCGCGCCGGCGCCGCGCCGCCGCCCAATTGGTTCGAGCGCGACGGCGCGTGGATGCTGCGCGGCGTGTTCGAGGATCTGCCGCTGCCGCGCTCGTGGCCGGTCTACGTCTCGCAGCAGCAAGCCGCGGCGTTTGCGGCCTGGAGCGGTGGGCGGCTTCCGACCGAGGCGGAGTATCACCGCGCTGCCTACGGAACGCCGGCCGGCGACGAGCGCCCCTTCCCGTGGGGCGGCGACGCGCCGGATGCGGCGCGGCACGGAAACTTCGACTGGCGGCGCTTCGATCCCGAACCGGTCGGCTCGTCACCGCAAGGCGCGAGCGCCTGGGGCGTGCACGACTTGATCGGCAACGGCTGGGAGTGGACGAGCACGCCGTTTGCCCCGCTGCCGGGGTTCCGGCCCATGGCCAGCTATCCGCTGTATTCCGCCGATTTCTTCGACGGCATGCACTACGTGATGAAGGGTGCCTCGCCGGTTACGAATGCGACGCTCGTCCGGCGCTCGTTCCGCAACTGGTTCTACCTCGATTATCCCTACATGTACGCGACGTTCCGCCG
>PMOG01000225.1 GCA_003161555.1 Vulcanimicrobiota bacterium
GACGGCGTGCCGATCGGCGCCGACCTCCCCGCGCACGTCGAGCTCACCGTCCAAGACACCGATCCGGGTTTCAAAGGCGACACGGCGCAAGGCACGACCAAGCCGGCGAAGCTCGAAACCGGGGCCACGGTCAACGTCCCGCTGTTCGTGAACCCGGGCGACGTGATCAAGATCGACACGCGCGATCGCCGCTACATCGGGCGCGTTCAGAGCTGAGATGTAATCCGTGAGGATACGGCGCCTCCGCATCCTGGGTGTTGCGCTCGGGCTGTCGTTCGCGGCGGCCGCGGTCGGGGTCGCTTTGTATCTGCTGCCGCCCGCGGTCGGAGCGCCGGTCAATCGCGTCGCCGATTTCGTGGTCGTCAACGACAGCAAACGATGGGTGGACGACCACCTGCCGCTGGGACGCTTCGCGTTTCCGAATCGTGACGACGAGAACCAGCACCTTCGCTTGATCGCGATCGACGAGGCGTCGATGAACGCTCCGAGCGATCCGCAGCATCCGGGTTTGGGTCAGTTCCCGTGGCCGCGACGACTGTACGGCCAACTGCTGACGCGGCTGCACCGCGCAGGGGCCAAAGTCGTCGCGTTCGACGTCGATTTCTTCGAGCCGTCGCCCGACCCGCGTGACGATGCGGCCTTCGCCGCCGGAATGCGCGCCCAGCCGACGATCCTGCCGTTCGGCATCGCCACCACCTCAACGGGATTGGCGTCGGTCGAGCTTCCGCCGCCGCAGCTCGCACACGCGGCGCACGTGCTCGGGACGACGACGATCGATACGCCGGGAGGATTCGTACTCGGGCAGCCGCTGGTCATCACCGAGCGCGATCAAGCCAACCGCGTGACCGCCGTCTACGCCTCGCTGGCGGCGCAGACGGCCGCGACCTATCTCGGCACGCCCCTCAGCGCCGTGGACGCCTGGAGCGCACGCCTCGGTGACGAGCGCGTGCCGCTCGACGGCGACCACGCGCTGCTGATGCTGCCGTTCCAGAGTCAGCAGACGATCGACCTCGGCGGTGCAGGCGGACCCGCTTCGCGTGCCGGGACCACCGTCAATGCGGCCTCGTTCTTCCAAAGCGTCTCGTTCGTCGACGCGCTGCATTTCGACGATGCGACGCTGCGCGCGTTCGCAAACGGCGACGCGCTGGTCATCGGTTCGACCGCGCAGGCGCTCGGCGACTTCGTCAACACGCCGTACGGACGCTATCCCGGCGTCTTCGCCAACCTGCGCATGATGGATCAGCTCATGCGCGGCGAGTTCATCACCCGCAGCCGGCCGTGGCTCGATATCGCGCTGATCATTTTGATCCCGCTCTTGGTGGGTTTCGCCGTTACCCAGCTCCCGGCGACGACCGGGGTCGCGACCAGCGCGCTGATCGTCATCCTGTACTCCGCCGCCGCGATCGCTCTCTATGGCTACTCGCTGCAGTGGATCGATCTGATCCACGTCGACGGCGCCACGATCCTGGCGGCGCTTTTCGTCGCCCTCTACCGGACGGTCACCGAAGGCGCGGACAAACGCGTGATCCGCGAGATGTTCGGCAAACACGTCTCGCCGGCGATCGTCGATCACTTACTGGAAGCCGACGATCCCCTCAAGTCGCTCGACCTGACGGGCAAACGCGTCCGGGTGACGATCTTCTACTCAGACATCCGCGGTTTCACCGCGATGTCCGAGAAGATGACCCCGGAGCAGATTTACGGCGCGCTCAACGAGTACTTCGAGGAAATGTGTGCGCTGGTGTTCGCCTATGGCGGGTACGTCGACAAGTTCATCGGCGATTGCGTGATGGCGGTTTTCTCGGCGCCCAATCCGTTGCCGGACGATCCCTACCGCGCCGTGCGGAGCGCCTGGGAGCAGCAGCAGCGGATCGTCAACATGATGGGCGACTGGGGCGCGCAGGGCCGCCAGATCTTCACCGTCGGGATGGGGCTCAATACCGGCGAGGTCGTGATGGGCAATCTCGGCTCGAGCGACCGCCTCAACTACACGGTGATCGGCGACAGCGTCAACACCGCATCGCGGCTCTACAACGTGGCCAAGGGCGGACAAATCATCATCAGCGAGTCGACCTACGAGGAAGTGAAGGATCGCTTCATCGTCAACGAGCTGACGCCGGTGTTCGTGAAAGGCAAGGTGCTGGCGCTGCGCAACTTCGAAGTGCTCGGCCTACTCGAGCCGGGCCAGCCGAACACCTCGACGCTGCTCGACCCCGCCGCCATGCCCGAAGCGATGGTCGCCGCGGACCACTAGTGCTGCAGATGTCCCTTCGCGCGTGACCCCGCTGGGAGCGATCTCCCTTTTTCTGGTCGGCGCCGGCGCGAGCGTCTTCGGTTCGCTGGTCGGGCTGGGCGGCGGTTTCGTCGTGATTCCCGTGCTGCGACTCTTCTACGCAATTCCGCCCGCCGAGGTCGCGGGGACGTCGCTGGTCTTGGTCTTCGCAAACACGGCCGCCTCATCGATCGGCTTTTGGCGCGCGGGAAGGGTCGATCCGAAATTGGTGCTGCCGTTTGCGATCGGCGCCGTACCCACCAGCATCATCGGCGTCATAGCGGTGCGGCACTTTTCGTCCGTCGTTTTCGACATCGCGTACGGCATCATGCTGGTCATCCTCGCGGGCCTCGTGCTGCGCCGCCGCACCGAAACAGCGGCCGAGCCCGCGGCCTACGCGTGGGTGTACGACCGGCGTGTCGGCCTCGCCGGAGGTCTCGCGATTGGGTTCTTTTCGTCAGCCTTCGGCATCGGCGGCGGATTCGTCATGGTCCCCCTGCTGCTGCTTGCAGCACGGATGCCTCCGCACATCGTCGCGGCGACGAGCGCGCTTGTCATCACCATGACCGCGCCCGTCGGCATCATCGGCCACGCCTATTTCGGCGATATCGACTGGGCCATCATGGTTCCGCTCGTTATCGGCGGACTGGTCGGCGGCAGCATGGCACCCCCGGTCGCTCGCCGCATCTCCTCACCGGCGCTGGTCACGCTGCTCGCCATCGCCCTGATCGCCGCCGCCGCCGGCCTCGTCCTACGCCACGTAGTCTACGGCGCCGCAGGCTAGCGAGGCGCCGGTGAAGCTGAGTTTCGCTGTACGATGTTCACGACTCGCAGAGCCGACGATCTTGACTGAGGCCGGTTGAACCAGCCCTGCGGTAAGCGCCCTCAGGCAGTAACGAACGTGAGCCTGATCGCGTCCTCGCCGACAGGATTGGTGCCAACAAGGCGGAGCGGTGTTCGGGCACCGGCGAAATACGGTTTGCCGCGGCCAAGAACAAACGGACGAAAGTAGAGATGATACTCGTCGATAAGGCCGAGGTCAGTAAGACTCGCCGCCAGATTGGGCCCGGCAACGGCGATGACACCGTCGACCTCCGCCTTCAGCCGGCGAGCGAAGGCTTCGAGATCGTCGCCGACCAGCGTGGCGTTGGCGCCGACCGACCGTAGCGAGCGTGATGCAACCCATT
>PMOG01000230.1 GCA_003161555.1 Vulcanimicrobiota bacterium
ATCGGCGGCGGGCACAACGGCCTCGTCACCGCTTGCTACCTTGCGCGCGCGAAATGGAAGGTGCTCGTTCTGGAGCGGCGCTCGATCGTCGGCGGCGCCTGCGTCACCGAAGAAACGATCTTTCCCGGCTTCAAAGTCTCAACCGCGGCGTACGTCAACAGCCTCTTCCGTCCGGAGATCATCCGTGATCTGCGCCTAGGCGCGTACGGCTTCGAGGTCGTCGAACGCAACCCGTCGTCGTTTTCGCCCTTCGAAGACGGCCGCTCGCTGACGCTCGGCCCCGACGAGGCCGCCAATCTCCGCGAGATCGCGAAGTTCAGCACCGCCGACGCGCGCAACTACCCGCGCTACCTCGCGATGCTCGAACGGGTCGCCACGATCATCGAGCCGACGCTGGTGCAGACGCCGCCCAACGTCGTGCATCCCGGGGCGGGCGATCTGCTGCAGCTTGGACGGCTGGGGCTGGATGCGAAAAAACTCGACGGTTCGCTCGGTGAGGCGCTCGAAATCCTGACCGGTGCGGCGCGCCCCATCCTCGATCGCTGGTTCGAATCCGAGCAACTGAAAGCGACCCTCGCGACCGACGCCATCATCGGCGCGTTCGCGGCGCCCTCGATGCCGGGAACCGCCTACGTGCTCTTCCATCATGTGATGGGCGAGACGAACGGCGCCCGCGGGGTATGGAGCTACGTGCGCGGCGGGATGGGCGGCATCACGCAAGCGTTGGCTCGCGCCGCAGGCGATCTGGGGGTGGAGATCCGCACCGACGCCGAGGTGAGCCGCATCCTCGTCGAGGACGGCCGCGCCGCCGGCGTTGCGCTGGAGGGCGGCGAAGAGTTCCGTTCGCGCACCGTGGCCAGCAACGTCGATTGCCGGCTGACCTTCGAAACGTTTCTCGACCCGGCGTCGCTGCCGCCGGATTTTCTGGCCGAGATCCGGCGCATCGACTACAGCAGCGCGTCGGTCAAGATCAACGTCGCGCTCGATGCGCTGCCGGATTTTACCGCCGCGCCCGGCCGCGAAGCGGGCCCTCAGCACCGCGGGACGATCCATCTCTGTCCCGATCAAGATTACATCGAGCGCGGGTACGACAACGCGAAATACGGCCAGCCATCGGCGGATCCGATCGTGGAGTGCACGATCCCGTCGTCGGTCGATCCGACCGTCGCGCCGCCCGGCAAACACCTGATGTCGATGTTCTGCCAATATGCGCCGTACAAACGCGCCGACGGAGCCTGGGACGCCGCCAAGAACGACGCTTTCGCCGACCGCTGCTTTGCGATCGTCGAGCAGTACGCGCCGGGGTTCACCGCCTCGGTCATCGCGCGCCAAGTGCTCAGCCCGGCCGATCTCGAGCGCACCTTCAATCTGACCGGCGGCAACATCTTCCAAGGCGCGATGAGCCTGAACCGCCTGTTCATGTTCCGGCCGGCGCCCGGCTTCGCCGGCTATCGCACGCCGGTTCGGCACTTGTACCTCTGCGGTGCGGCGGCGCATCCCGGCGGCGGCGTCATGGGGGCCGCCGGCTGGAATGCGGCCCGCGAGATGCTCAAGCACCGCTGAGGGTGCGAGCCTCGGCCCGGCTCAGCTCCAGCCCGGGAGCGCGGCCGCAACGGCGCTGACGTCGTCGAACGCGCCCGCCGGCGGCACGCGCAGCAGCTCGGGTTCGCGGCGAAACCACGTCGCCTGACGCTTCGCGTAGCGGCGCGTTGCGCGAATCAGCGCGATGCGCAGCTCAACCTGATTCGACCAGCCCGCAAGATACGCCAGCGCCTCGCGATAGCCGACCGCATCGGCCGCAACGGCGGAACCTCCGGTCCGTTCGGCTTCCTCGAGAAATCCGCCGGCCAGCATCGCATCGACGCGCGCCGCGATGCGCTGCTCCAGCGTCGCCGGATCGACGGCCAGGTACACCTTGCGAAACGGAATCCCGAGCGCGCGCAAAGAGCGCGGCACGGATTCGTCTCGACGCGTCGCTTCGGCGTCTTCCCGTTCCGCCAACGCGATCTCCAGCGCACGCGCGACGCGATACCGGTCGCCCGGCGCGAGCGCACCGGCGCGCTGCGGTGCGAGCGCCGTCAGCCAGGCATGCAGGACCTCGGGGGCGTGCACGCGCGCTTCCCGCGCCAGCCGTGCACGCAGGTCGTCGTCACGCAGCGGTGAGAGCGTGACGTCACCCGCCAGCGCGCGCAGGTAGAAGCCGGTACCGCCCACCACCAGCGGGCGCCGGCCGCGGGCTTGGATCTCGGCGATGGCGTCCAGCGCATCGCCGACGAACCGCGCTGCCGAGTACCGTTCGCGCGGGTCGAGGAATCCGACCAGATGGTGCGCGACGCGCGCCTGCTCGGCCGCGCTGGGCGCTGCGGTGCCGATCGGCATGTCGCGATAGACTTGGCGCGAGTCGGCGCCGACGATCTCGGCATCGAAGCGTTCGGCAACCTGCATCGCGAGCGCCGTCTTGCCGGCGGCGGTCGGGCCGGTCAGCATCAGCACGCCGGTCGCCACGGCGTCAGATGCGCTTGAAGAGGCGCGCGATGCGCTCGGCTTCGAGCCGAACGATGGTCGGGCGGCCGTGCGGGCAATGCATGGGGTTTTCGCACTGCGTCAGCCGCGTCACGAGCACCGTCATCTCGGCGTAGGCAAGCACGTCTCCGGCACGCACGACCGAGTGACAGGCCAGCGATGCCCAGACGCGCTGGTCGGCGTCGAGGCCGCGCGCTTCGTCGGCCAGACATGCGATGAACTCGTCGACATCAAAGGGCCGGCTACGCCCGGCGTGCGCGAGACGCGCCGGCGTCGCGGTCACGCGGAACGCGCGTTCACCGAAGCGCTCGACATGGAGTCCGCCGGCCGCCAGCGCGTCGAGCGACGCCTCGAGCCGCTCGGCCTGCTCGGGACCGATCTCGAACGTGTGCGGAATCAGCAGCGGCTCGGCAGCGCGGTGCGCGCCCGCGTTCGCGGACAGCTGTTCGTACACGACCCGCTCGTGCGCCGCGTGCTGGTCGATCAGCACGACCGCATCGCCGTCGGTTGCCAAGATGAACGTCCGATCGACCTGCGCGAGGACGCGCAGTCCGCCGGCGCTTGCGTTCGCATCAGGCACGTCCGATGGAATGAAGCTGTCGGCCCACGCGACGGTCGTGCGCTCGCCGACGTCGCGCTCGTCGAAGGCAGCGAACGAGACCGCATGCTCGAGGCGTTCCACCGCTGCGTGACGCAGCGCGGCCGAGATCGCTTCTTTGACGACCGCGACGACGCGATCACCGTACCGCAGCCGGACGTCGCTCTTGGTCGGGTGGACGTTCGGGTCGACTTCACTGGGCGGAACGCTCAGATAGAGGACACCGTACGGATGCCGCCCGACCATCGCGAACGTGCGGTAGGCCGCGCTCCACGCACCGCTGACGATCGTGCTGCGCAGCAGGCGCCCGTTCACGAACACGATCTGGCTGCGCCGGTCGGCGCGGTCGTCGCCCGGCGCGCTGACCCAGCCCTGCACGCGGGCACCGGCCTCGGCGGCGCGCACCGGCAGCATCGCGGCCGCGCCGGTGCCGAACACGTAGCGCAGCACCTTCAAGTCCTCCTCGTCCTCGAGGAAGATGGCGCCGCCGTCGCCGTAGCATCCGAGCGGCTTCGCCGGGAAAAAGCTNNCGCGACCCGGGGATAGGCGAGCGACAGCGTCGCCAGCCACGAGGCGATGCGGTTGAATTCGGCCGCCGGCGACCGCAAGTATTCGCGACGCACCGGAACGTTGGCGAACAGCGCGCGGACCGCGACGCGCGTTCCCGGCGGTCCCGCGACCGCGTACGGCTCGCTCGCC
>PMOG01000147.1 GCA_003161555.1 Vulcanimicrobiota bacterium
TGGTTGATCGTCGCCATCGTGCCGATGCGAATCAGCTCGCGGATGACGTCAGCCGCGGGCACGATCATCGAGGTCGCGAGCTCCTGGACCGTGAGCACGTCGGGGATCTCGATCGATTCGAGTTGTTTGCTCGGATCCTCGACCCGGTCGACGTAGGCGCCACCGCTGCGGCGGCGCTGCTTCNNCGCATCTCCGCATCGCGGGCCTTCTTGGCCTCGAGCTGCTCGCGCGTGCCGCGACCGCGATTACCGGGGCGGCCGCCGGGGCCGCCGCCGGACGAGGGGGTCGGACCGCCGGGCGTGATCGGGCCGTTGCCGGCCGGAATGCCCGGGCGGCCACCGCCGAAGGGACGCGGGCCGGCGGTCGCGCCGGGGATCGCGCGGAAGGCGCCGTTACCGGCCGGACGACGGGCGACCGGAGCGCCCGGAACCGCGGCGTTGGGCGCGACGGGTGCACTGGGTGCGGCCGGTGCCCCTGTAGCCGGCGGGCGCGCTTGCTGATACTGACCGGGAACGCCCTGACCGGGTCGCGGTGCGACCCCGGGGCGGCCGGGAATCTGGCCGTTGCCTTGACCGGGCGCGCTCAGCGGGCGCTGCGGCGTACGCGGCGGCCGAATCGAGGCCTGGCCGCTGGGGACAGGCTGCAGCTGCTGCACCGGTTCGCTCGGCGCAGCCGGGCGAGGCGGAGGCATCGGGCCGGTCGGCGCGGGCCGAGGTCCGGCGGCAGCCGGGCGGGGCACCGCGACCTCGGGCAGCGGCGGTTCGACGGGCGGGGTCGCTGCGGCCGCCGGCTCGACGGTTTTCGCGGCAGCCGGGCGGTGGGCCGTGGTGCTGGGGATCGGACGCAGCTTCGGCGGGGCAGCCGCGGGTGCGCTGGGTTCGGCCGGAGCCGCGGCAGCGGGCTTTGCGGGCGCCTTCGCGCGCGGCGACGGCGCCACGGCGGCGTTGCCGTTGCGTGCTGCGGCGGCGGCGGGCGGGGCGGCCTCGGGCACAGCGGCAACCGCCGTCTTGGCGGCGGTTTTTGCGCCCTTGAGCTGCGCCCGAAGAAGGTCGGCGACCTTCGGTTCGACGACGCTGAGCTGGTTCTTGGCGTCGAGACCGAGGCGCTCGAAGAGCGCGAGCAGGTCTTTCGACGACATTCCAAGCTCCTTGGCGAGCTCGAAAATTCTGGGTTTACCGGTTGGCATGCAATCCTTCTCGAATACGGCGCCGCGAGTCGCCACCGCCCCTACACGTCATAGTTCCGTGATCCGGGGCTACCATTGTAACAGAGCTTCGACACTGAACCCCGGATAACGTCTGTTCTTTGCAACGCGTTCCGCACACGCGCGCGAGCACAAGTACGTTCCGCGTCCCGCCGAGCGGCGGCCCCGGTCGGCGCTCCAGCGTCCATCCGGACCCCGGGTGAAGCGCCGCAGCGCCGGTTGCGGGAACGCGGTCCGGCAGCCGACACAGGTGCGCACGGGAGTCATTCGCTGGTGAACAATTCCCGCTTGATCTCTTGGAGACGGCGCAGCAGATCGTCCTGGTCGATGACGTCCTCCTCGACTGCCCCGTCTTCGGCGACGGCCTCTTCGACGACCGCGGTCTCGCCCAAGGCCGCTTCGGCGGCTCGAGCCTCGCGCTCGGCGAGGTAGCGCTCGCGCGCTTCGGCCGCCTCGGAGTCGCTGGTGATGTCGAGGCGCCAACCGGTCAGACGCGCGGCCAGCCGCACGTTTTGTCCCTCACGGCCGATCGCTAGCGACAGCTGATGGTCGGGTACGGTCACCAGGCCGATCCCTTCGTCCTCGAACAGTTCGACGCCGAGGACCTTCGCCGGCGCCAGCGCGTTGGCCACGAAGGTCGGCAGGTCGGGAGCCCAGCGGATCACGTCGATCTTCTCACCGCGCAGCTCGTCGGAGACGTTGCCGATGCGCGACGACTTCGGACCCAA
The DNA here is from genome assembly GCA_003161555.1 of Vulcanimicrobiota bacterium. Classification (GTDB taxonomy): domain Bacteria; phylum Vulcanimicrobiota; class Vulcanimicrobiia; order Vulcanimicrobiales; family Vulcanimicrobiaceae; genus Vulcanimicrobium; species Vulcanimicrobium vanleeuwenhoeki. Next base: position 1,933 of record PMOG01000147.1, read on the forward strand.
ACAGGCGCCGACGGCGTCGATCTCGGGCCGCTTCGAGGTGACCGCAACCTTGGTGCGCGCGCCGGGTTCGCGCGCGATCGCCATGATCTCNNAACTCGATCAGCCGCTGCACGAGCCCTTCGGCCGCGCGCGACAGTACGACCAGCGGACCTTTGTTCGTCTTGCGGACGTCGAGCACGAAGGCGCGAATCCGGTCGTTGATGCGGTAGTTCTCGCGCGGTACCTGTTCGGAGAACGGCAGCAGCGCCTCGGTCTTGCGATCGTCGAGCAGCACGAACATGTTGCGCTGTTCGTAGCGCTGCACGGTGCCGAGCACGACGTCGTGAAGCTTCGCCGAATAGGTGTTGTACACCGTATCGCGCTCGGCTTCCCGAATGCGCTGCACGATGACTTGCTTCGCGGTCTGCGCGGCGATGCGTCCGAAATCGCGCGGGGTGACGATTTCGTCGTAGAAATCACCGGGCTCGTAGCGCGAACCCGCCGCGCCTCTGGCGATCTCCAGCTTCGGATCCTGCACCTCGCCGTCACCTACCACCGTGCGCCGATGATAGACTTGATAGTCACCGGTCTGACGATCGATGGTGACGATCGCGTTCGCTTCGCCGCCGAAGTTGCGCTTGTAGGCCGAGATCAGCGCGGCCTCGAGCGCCTCGAGCAGGGACTCGAAACTGATATTGCGCTCGTTCTCAATCTCGCGGAGCGCCGCGATCATCTCTGCGTTCATCGGTTCTTCTCTCGTTGTTTCGCCCGCTGGAGATCGGCGCGCACGTCGTACTCCAGGTTGGCGGATTTGATCACCGCAAGCGGGATCGGCAATTCTTTTCCCGCGCGGGCTAGGATGACGTTCGTTCCGCGCACGCCGTCGAGCCGGCCGCGATGCGTCTTGGCTCCCTCGATCGGCAGCGTCGACACGATCCGAACCTCGCGCCCGGCGAAGCGTTCGTAGTCGGCCGGTTTGGTGAGCGGACGGTTCAAACCGGCCGATTCGATCTCCAGCGTGTAGGGATCGGTGAACGCATCGAGCGAGGCGTTGATCCGGGCCGCGACCCGTTCGCAGGTTGCGACGTCGACGCCGCCCTCGCGATCGATCGTCACCTGAAGCGCCGTCGCGCCGTGGCTCCGCTGCATGCGGGTTCCCACGATCTCGACACCGCGAAACTCCGGCTGATGCGGCAGCGCGTGCACGACCCGCTCGAACGATTCGGTAAACAGCGTCGGCTCTGCTGGACTTTGGCTCGCATCGTCCGCGGCGTGCGGCAGCTCCCGGCCCGTCGGTCTTCCAACCTGGGCGCCTAACCCGCTATTCCGCTGTGCTCGCGCAGTTAAAAGGCTCTCCGCCCCAGGCTCCGAGCCCCCCGCGCTCTGCGCGGGGCCCCCAGTCCGACCTCGCAACAACCCAGAAGGCGAGGCGCTATTTCGCTGTGCTCGGTCCATGACCAGTTCCTCGTGCCCTTACAACAGAGAAGCGCGGGCAGTGCCCACGCTTCCAGCGTCAACGTCCATCCGACATCATACGACGAAGGACGATTTCCTGCAACCGCAGTCTGTCTGCCGGGGAGGCCCCCGCTAGGGCTGCCGTGGCGCGGGCGTTGCGAGGGAGCCCGGGACGACTTTGCGCATGCTCGGATCGTCGCACGACACGTTGACGTACTCGGTGATCGGCCGCTGATTCGGATTGCGGTCGGGGAAGACGAGCGGGTTCTTGGGGTCGAAACGGGGCGGCGGGGTCGGCGGCGGGTGCTCGGTGATCCGGAACGCGCGGCAGATCTCGCGGCCGAACAGATCCTTCGTCCGCTCGAAGACGTAGGCGACCGAGTCGGCGTGGACGAGCGTGCGCGTCCGGCGGATCAGCCCGAAGGTGCGCGCCAGGACGTCGGCCGGTACCGCGACCAGCTTCTCCCAGTCCGCGGCCGCCTCGGCGGGGTCGATGGCGGCCGGCCCGTAGCCCTTGATCGAATTAACCGGGCCGTGCGGCAGCAATGCGCGCAGCCGGTCGTTGAGCGAACTTCCGGAGGGACCCGGTGATGAGTTCGGCTCGCCCGCGGACCGGCCGGTGCCCGGGCCGGGCGTGCGC
>PMOG01000082.1 GCA_003161555.1 Vulcanimicrobiota bacterium
TCGCCCGCTCATGCGGCGACAAATGCGCGCGGTCGTAGCTCAATTGGATAGAGCAACAGGCTACGAACTTGTAGGTTGGGGGTTCGAGTCCCTCCGACCGCACGTACGACGAAAGAAACCCCGCGTGGTTATAGGAAGCGCGGGTTTTCTCTTACACAACAATAACCGTTAAGACCATCGGCGACGACGCGGATCGGTAATATAAAGCATGACGACACACGAGTTGATCTCTCGGGCTTACGCTGCTTTTAATCGGCGAGACATCGACGGCACACTCGCGCTCATGAGTGAGAATGTCAGTTGGCCCAAGGCCTCCGAGGGCGGTCGAGTCGTCGGGAAACAAGAAATCCGAGAGTATTGGACGCGTCAGTGGGCTGAGTTCGACCCTCGCGTCGACGTACTTGAAGTGGTCGAACGTGAAGCGGGCAAGACCGATGTCAAGGTTCATCAGCTCGTGAAGAACGTACAAGGCGACGTTTTGTCAGACACGGAGCTATGGCACGTCTATGTGATTGCGAATGGCCTTATTGAGCGCATGGACCTTAAGGAAGGCGAAGGCCAGAGAGAGGGTCCGTCCGCCGCTTTCTCAAGGAGCAATCACGCGAAGTGATCCCGAGCGCGGTACTGAGAATGCCGTTCGCGGCCCTTTGAGAAGGGACGGGTGACGGCTCCGTCTTCGGTTACGTTGCTCCAGCACCGCCGGGGATGCGGCGCACCCGACCGCCGAGGATGCTCACGGGATGATCAAGCCCCACCCGTTCTTCCGCCGTATGGCCGTCAAACTGAGCGTTCTGGCGGTCTTTGCTGGTTCGCTCGGAGTCCTCGGGGCGGAGTCCCTTGCCGATGCCAGCCCGCCGGAAGAAGCGCAAACCGACGCCGACCAAATCTATGCCCGAGCGCAGTCCGTGCTCGCCGCCGAAGTGTACCCGGCCGACCTCGATTATTCGGTCGTCATCCAAGCGAGCGAGAGCGGTAAGATCTCGGCGAACCATTATGATGGCGAGGTTCTAACCGAGACGCAGGAGTGCCGCGTCGAGACATTCAGCAAGGAAGAGCAGGCCCAACCATTCACGCCGCGCGGTATTAACGTCAACTATGCGATATCGATATTCGGTGCGAGCGGCAGGGCGCCCGTTGGACATCCCGATCCATCCGGCGCGTCGATCCTCAGCGGGCCGATCTCGCGGCCGAGCCCACCCACCGATCTGCTGGGCATTCCGGAACTCACGCCAACCTATTCCTTCGGACTGCGCCCAGGACTCCGGCTCGCAACAGCGGCGCTCAAGGAGGGTCCGCCGGTAATCGGCCGGGTGGGCACCCGTACCGCCTTTTACACGATCACCGTCGCCGGTAGAGAAACGATCGACGCAGGCGAGGTGATACACCTTCGATTCGAGCCGCTGCGAGAGCCCCGCAAGTATCGTCTGCGGGATCTGTGGGTCTCGGCAGCCGACTATTGGCCGGCGCAAGCACGCGTGTTCGGTAATTTCACCGTCGAGCCAGAAACAAGCGTTCCCTGGCTCGTGCGTTTCGTACGCGTTGATGGAGCAACCTACATCGCGACGGAGACGGCCGAGGGAAGGCTGCGCCGTGGGAACAGGACATTCGATTCTGCAGTTATACGGTTTGAAAATATCCGGCGGCATCACGGTCCCCGGGATTTGCGTTTTGCGGTACCCCTGGAAGCTGATGATCCTGGGCGCCTGATCGAGCCGGAACAGCTTGTCCGATCCGCGATTCAGTAGAAGCTTCCGCATCGAAAGTATGTGCGTATACGAGAGAACCCCGCGGCACGACGCCACTTGGTTTTTTCGTTTTACGAGCTCCGAGTGAACGGGTGAACGTTTACGCGACCGAAGTGGCGCGAGAGTTACACCGGTTGCGGAAAACTACGAATTGCATTCCTGTGGTTGACCGGGCGTGCCGATGGTGCCGCTCCCGACCGTATTGATCGTAAGCACCTGGGTCACTCCGCCACCGCCGGTTGCCGTGATCGTGAATGGCGACGGTGCCGGATTTGTCACGCTTGACGATGCGAGGACGGTGTACACCGTGCTGGCGGGCCCGGTCGCAGGCGTCGGCGTCAGCGCGACCTGCCCCGGATTGTTATCGGCGAGCGTCAAGCTGCCGGCGTAATTCGCTTGCGAAACGGTGAACGTTTCGGTTGTGTCGCACGGGAGCGTCATCACGTTGTTCGTGATCGTCGAGCCGGTGAAAACGATGGCCCCGGGACTTGCGACAGGGGTCGGGCTCGGCGTCGCAACGCGTTTTGGCGTCGCGCTGCCGCCCGAGCCGCTGCAATGGGCCAGGAGGACGCTCAGCACTGCCAAGGCGACGATCCGCGGGGCAAAGAGTCTTGCCAAGGGCACAAAGAGCTCGCTTTCGGTCGAATGGAAGTAATAGAGCCACTCTACAAGGGCGGCGTTCCCGCATCGTCCCCGATTCCGACCATGAGGGGCAGTACCCCCGGGGGGAGGGCCCGGCTCTCTCGCGGTCTCGCTAGAGTTTCCGCGGGATCATGACGATGATGCCGTCGGGGTAGTCGAAGACGTAGTTGAAGGCCTTCATGAAGTCGAGGCCGACCAAGATCTCGTTCCGGGACTCATAGTCCGAATCACAGGCCGGGACCGGCTTGTACACGATCGGCCCGAGCTGGAGCGAACTCAACTTTCCGCACTGTTCGATTTCGTAACCGCTCCCCACGCCGCCGCCGTATCGCGTGGACCCGAGCGTATTTGGGTCGACGAGAAATGGCATGCGGTCGCGATAGATCAAGTCGCGGGAGAAGAGGACGTTGAGGGGATTGCCGGAGTCGAGGGTGGCGATGACATCATATTTATCGTTGAGTTTCATGGGAACACGGAGCTGCCCTCGAGAGATATCCGCGTGTACGACGATGCCTTTTGTTTGATCCGGTTCGACTTTCGCGGCGTCGAGTACGCGCAACGTTCCGGCATCGAGATCGAGATCGATGATCGCGCCCGCCAACAAATCGAAACCGATGAGGCCGACGACCCCTTCCTGAGTCTTCCATTCTTCCCGTAATCCGCTGGTTACGATGACGTTGTGCAAGATCGATGGGCCGACCGAAATAGAGTCAACCCGATATAAGTTCGCCGGCGACGAGCCGCCGATACCACGAATGCTGGACGCGGCGAATCGCTTGGCCCCGATTTCGCGCGCGAATGAATCGAGAATCGCTGTTCCGCCGGCGCCAGTATCCAAGATGAACTTGCCTTTGACACCATTCATCACGACATCGATCAAGATTCGCGGGAAAGTGTTCTTGGTCAACTCGATTGGGGCGGTTCCTTCGCCGAACGTCCAGCTCGCAGTCTGTTTCGGTGGGCGAAGATCGTCCGGACTGATCGTCGGGTTGATCTCAACCTTCGTGTAGCTGATGAGATTCTTCGAATCGTAGTAGTGGTAGGCGGTGAGGAAACGCTTTCCGTCGACGACGGAGTATGCGATGCCGTTTATGAAAGTCTCGTACTTTCCACCGGGATCGATCACCACGCGTTTGAAAGCGCCCGTTGTGGGATCGACGTACACGTCCATTGGGAAACCCACTTGGGACGTGAGGCGCAGTACGACGGTATCGGAACCCTCGACCTGTTCGTGACGCAATAGCGCCGGCGTCATCTGAGGCGTGAGTTCACCAAAGAGCGCTTCGCTATCGATCAGATAGCGCGCGACCTCCCCAACGGGCCGAACCGTGAACCCGTTTGACCCCGACGCCCAATACACCGAACCGGTGAAGCCGACCGAGTACTCGAGGTTTCGGTAATCGACCGTCGTCTCGCGCTCGGCCACGCCGTATCGCAAGAGCACAATGTTGTCGACAGCCTTGCTGCCGTTGGTGACGGTGCCCGTGGCTCGAAGCGTCTTGACGACACCATCGCCGATGTGCCAGCCGACGTAGGCCTGATGCTTGGCAAGCAAGGCGGCTGCGTCGTCGCCGGCCGCGACCGCGGGCAGCGGTGAAAGGAGCGCGGCGGTACATGCGAGAGCCGCCGCGGTGCGAAGAACGCGGTCGATCATAGGGACGAGGATAGTGATGCCCGGTCGGCGGTCCCTGCCGCAAAAGAGCGCCCCCGAACCCTCGGAGGGGTTCCGAGGGTTCTGGGTAATCGACGTGCGTTCGGCGCCGCTGCTCTATGCAACGGCTCGGTAGCTCAGCGGTAGAGCGGGGGACTCATAAGCCCTAGGTCGTAGGTTCAAATCCTACCCGAGTCATTTTCCCTCGAGGTACAGTAATGTCGACGATCCCCTGCGATTTCTGTCCGCACCCGGTCGACCGGGCGCAAATGGAAGAGATCGAAATCAGCCACTACGTTCCGGACAGTTCGGGGGATGATCTCGCTTACGCGCGGACCTACTTCTTCGGGCATCCCGACTGCGTGCGGAAGTTCTACCGCGGGCTCGTCGAGCACAAGCTGGATCTTTTCAAGCACATCCCGACCTCGGGTCCGACGCCGCCGACCACCACCGAAGGCGGCCGCTAGACACGGACGCCTGCTCCTGTAGCTCAATTGGATAGAGTACTGCCCTCCGAAGGCAGGGGTTGCCCGTTCGAGCCGGGCCGGGAGCACGACTCTTCAAGTGAGGACGTGCGCGCGATGACGCGCGCGATCGCCCTCGCCGACGATGCCGCCGCCGCCGGCGACGTCCCGGTGGGCGCCATCCTGGAGATCGATGGGCGTGCTTTCGAGGCGCACAATGAGAAGGAAGCGCGGCGTGATCCGACCGCGCACGCCGAGTTGCTCGCGCTGCGCGCAGCCGCGGCGGCACTCGGCCGCTGGCGGCTCGGCGGTACCCTCTACGTGACGAAGGAGCCGTGCGCGATGTGCGCCGGCGCGATCGCCGCCGCGCGCGTGGAGCGGCTGGTGTACGGCTGCAGCGACCCCAAAGGCGGGGCAGCCGGCTCCGTCATCGACGTGCTCGCTTCACGTGCCGTCAACCATCGCGTCGAGGTCACGGCGGGAACGCTGGCGGACGCGACCGCCGCGCAATTGCGCGCATTCTTCGCCGATCGCCGTCCGGCCGCCGACGGCGTCGACGCGGGCGGCTGAAGCGTCGCGCGCGCGGGAAGGTACCCCGTCGCCGGGCACCGATATACAGGGGTCGCGCCGCACGCGGCGCCCACACACCGCGGAGAGGTGGTCGAGTGGTNNNAATCTCTCCCTCTCCGCCACGTATCCGAAAGGAGCCGTAAGCCGAACGAGCTCCTTTTTCTTTGCCGCTCAGCGCGGCGCGGTTGAGGGCGGGGCCGGCGGCCCGGCGAGGCGCGGGTCGCTGGGCGTGGCGGGAAACGCGAAGTCGCTGTTCGTCGCGTCGACGGTGAAGTGCAGGCGGCCGATCTTCAACGGCCCGTACATCGTGCGCGCGAAGGTCACGTGGCGCACGAGCCAATGATTGGAGACCGTCGCGTAGTCCACCGTGAAGTCGGTCGTCGGCCCGGTGTAGACGACACGGGTGGGGAGGTTGGTGGCGTTGTCGACATAGACGTCGTGCAGGAAGAAGTCGGAGTTGTTGTCGTTGGTCAGCGTCTGCAGCGGGACCATCAGGATGTGCGAGATCTGGTCGTTCGTGTCGGGCGCGTACTCGGCATGGTAGTAGCGCAGGTACGTAATGACCACGTCCGAGTGCGAGCCGGCGCTCGCGTCGGTGAAGGTCAGGACCTTCTCGAGTTCGACGTAGCTGAGCGTATCGCGGCGGCTGCCGTTGAAGGTCAGGTGGAAGTACGACAGCGCATCGAAGGTCGGAATCAACGGAAAGCTGTGCGCGTACTGCCGCTGACCCTGGGGCAGATCTTGAAGCACCGCGTAGTCGTCCCGAGTCCGCGTTTCGACCGTACGGGAGATGACCTTATGCCGGCGCAGCGAGGGAATATCGACGGTGACATCGGTGCGGTACGCCAGGTACGGCGGCGCCTGCTGGTAGGCCGCGGCGGCGGCGTTCGCGGCCGTGCGAAAGGCAACGTCGGCGGCGATCATCCGCGCGCGCAGGGTCCCGGTGAAGCAAAAAACAAAGGCGGCGTCATCGTGTCAGACTCTTCGCGTTCAACGTATACCGGGACCACCCCGTTCCTCACCGCCGCCGGGGCTCGCGCCGTGCTCGACGCCGCCCTCGTCGAAGCCGCGCGTATCGGGGTGCCACAATGCGTGAGCGTCGTCGATGCCGGCGGTCATCTGCTGGCCTTCGGGCGCAGCGACGGAGCGCGCATCGGCTCGATCTCGATCGCGCACACCAAAGCGATTTCGGCTGCGACCCGCAAGCGCCCGACGGCCGACGAAGCCGGGGGCGACGCGATCGTCTCGATCAAGCTCGCGCTGGCCGCCGACCGGCTGACGGGGATCGGCGGCGGCCTCCCGCTGCTGATCGACGGGCAAGTCGTCGGTGCCGTCGGCGTGAGCAGCGGGACCGCGGATGAAGATACGGTGGTCGCGCGCGCCGGAGCCGCCGTCCTGACCTAGTAGGCGTACTCGTCGAGGCTGGCGTGCAGCGTCCCCAGCGGCTGCTGGTATTCCTTGATCACCAGGAAGCGCCGCGATGCCCCGACGTTGGCGATGGGAACCGGCGACACGAAGCCGCCGGCGAAGGCGCCCAAGCCGATCGACGGTCCGAAGTTGACGACGTTCTTGCTGGCAATATCGACCAGCACCAGCGGCGCCGGCCCCGTACTTTGGGAGCCGAAGAGCGTGGCGCCATCACCCGACACGGTCAGCGCGCTTAGCGCTTCGGGCACTGTCACGAACGACGCGGGTACGGTTCCGCCCGGATAGGCAAGCGTGTCGATCACGTTCTGGCTGCCCGACGTGACGCCGGCGAGATAGAGCGTATTGCCGCCAAAGGTTAGCGCCGTCCCGGTGAGCGTCGAGGTTGGAATCGTCGGTCCGGCGCTGCCGTCGGCGACGTGCATCGTGACCAGCGCCGGCGCCGATGCGTCCGCACCGTACACCAGCGCGCCGTCCGACGAAACTGCGAGGCACTGATTCCACACCGCGCAGGTCATCGCGGCACTCGTCGCCACCGTCGAGCCGGTGATACCGGCCAGGTCGACGATCGCGCCCGTGCCGCCGCCGGGCGGCGTTTCGAACACGAAGCCGTTGTTCGACGCCGGCGGTGCCGTTACCAGGAACTGCGGTGCAAACGCGGTGCTGCTGTTGCCGGTCAGCGTGCTGGTCGGGATGATCACCATCGCGATCCCGTTCACGCTATTGCCGTCCGAGTACGGGATGAAGGCGTCGCCGCTGGCGTAGGCGACGTTGTAGGCGGTCGCCGTCGTCCCGGCGGCGAGCAGCGGATGCGCCAGCACCGTGCGCGACGCGGCGCTCACCGCGAGCAGCGCGGGTGCGTTGCCGTTCGAGGCGTCTTGGTAGGGGATGTGGAGCGTCGACCCGTCCGGCGAGAGGGTCATATAATGCACCGGGGTGGTCAGCGGTGCCAACGCATCGGAACGGATCAGTCCCGGTGCGAAGGCGAGCGTGACCGGGTGGACGGTGACGCCCGATGCGCTGCCGGTCACGGTGACTTTCCCGAGCCCGGAGCCGCCGTTGTAGGCGAGCGTCGCGTTCGCGCCGGGGGCCGCGATCGAAGCCTGTGAGACGGTGACCCGCCCGCTCGGATCGGTAACGGCGACCGTAATCGGCGGGGCGTAGCTGCCGGGGCCGACGATCAGGTTCCCGTCGGCGTCGAGCGCGGTCGCGGTGACCGTAATGTTCGACGGCGTACCGATGGCCGCGATCGGCGTTCCCAACGCCAAGGTTGCGCTGACCGGAACGCCGTTGAGGGTCAGCAGGATCGGATCCCCGTTTCCGGAGAGCTGCTGCGTCACCGTTACCGACGAAAGCTGATTGCCGGTCGGGTTATTGCCGTTAAGCGGCTGATCGTAGGTGGTCACCGTCATCGCCACGCTGCCGACCGGCAGGATGACCGAGAACGTGCAGATCTCAGATTGACCGCCTTGCGCCGGGGCAGGACACGCTGTGCTCGGCACGACGACGTTGAGCGCGATCGCCGGGAACGTGGTGGCTTGACCGTTGACCGTCTGCACCGCGATCAGCAGCGACTTCGTCGACGGCGAAACGTACTGCGGCGAACGCCGCAGCGCGCTCGACGACGCGGCGGGCGGGATCGTCAAGCGAATCGTCGCGCTGCCCTCGCGCGGTGCTCCGGCTGACGGAACGGTGCGGGCCGCGTTGCCGCCGCCGCCGCACGCGGCCAGCAGAACGCTCGTCAAGAGACCGGCGATGATGCGCGCTGTCGGCACGGAGTACCTCATTGGATCACGATCGGTGCCGGATTCGACACCGTGACGCCGACGGTCGCGGAATTCCCGGCGGCATCCTTATAGGTGAAGGCGCACGTTCCGACCGCCTCCGGGGTGACGGTGACGCTGATGGTATTCTGCGCCGGGGTGGTCGTGCCGCCCGGCGTCACGGCGACGATCGTCACCGAACCGGTCGTGCAGGTATCGGTTTCGGTCAACGCCGCACCGTTTTGTTCGCTGATGGTCACCGGCTGCGGCGCGGCGGTGGCCCCGGCGAAGGTCAGGTACGGCGTGTTCGCGCTGACGATATTCGTTCCGGGCGTCGGCGTTGCCGACGGCGAGGCCGACGGTGTCGGCGAGCCGGTCGGCGTGCTCGTCGGAGTCGCAGTCGGCGTCGGGCTAGGCCCCGGCACCGTCAATGCCAGCGCGAACACGACGAACGCGGGAGCGACCGGAATGCTGAACGGGGTCGTGCCCGCCGGGAACGTCAGCGTGCTTCCGTTCAACGTGCCGGTCGAGAGCGTGACGAACCCGGTTCCCGGCGCCGTCGAGTTGTACAGTTCGAGGGTGTAGGTGCCCATGGCGTTGACGTCGGCGGCCGGCAGAACGAACGTCAGGGCGGGCGTCCCGGTGAAGGTGACGGCGGCGTTCGATTCGACCGTGACGTACTCGAGGATCGACTTGATGCTTTGCGGCGCGCGGCGTATCGAAGCGCCGGCGACCGGGGCTTGCGTTCCGGCCGTCAGGGTCAGCGTCGACCCGACGCCGGCGGTCGCTCCCGGGAAGCTGAAGGCGGTCGTGGTCGTGCCGCCGCCGGCGAGAAGTGCGCTGGTCCCCGCGCTGCCGACGGTCGCGTTCGCCGTCAGACCCGGCGGTTGGGTCGGCGTCGGCGGGGGATGCACGTTCCCGCTGCTCTCGCAGGCGGCAAGAAGCAACGCTGAAGTCGCGAGGATCACGGCGAGCGGGGAGTATCGCACGGCCACGGGCGCACGGACCTCTCTTCGAAAGAAACGAGGGTCGAGTGGTCAAGCCGGTTCGGGGGCCCTCGCGTCCGATTCCTTGCGTCGGAGAGCCGGAGCACCGCCGGGGAGGTCGGCCAACGGCCCGTCTTGCAGAGACGACCGGCTCGCCGTCATCTGCAGGAGGAGCCGATCTGCCATGTCCAGCCCTGGGGAAAAAGCGTACGAAGAGTTCCGCGTCGGCGACCGGGAGGAGTTTTCGAAGACGATCACCGAGGCCGACATCGTCCTCTTTTGCGGGGTCAGCGGCGATACGTACGCCCTCCACGTCGACGAGGAGTACGCCAAGACGACGCGGTTCGGGCAGCGGGCCGCACACGGCATGCTGACCGCGAGCCTGCTCTCGACCGTCAACGGCGCGATGCTCAAGCGGCCCGGCGGCTTGTATGTTTCGCAGACGCTGCACTTCCGGCGGCCGGTCTTCATCGGCGATACCCTGAGGGCGACGTCGGTCGTCGTCGAGCTGATCCCCGAGAACCGCCGTTTGCGATGCAAGACGCGCGTCGTCAACCAGCGCGGCGAGCTCGTTCTCGACGGGGAAGCGGTCTTGCAAAAGGACGCCGCGCCCGGCGCGGAGGCGTGACCGGCGGCCTGTACGACGATCCCGAGCTCGCGGCCCGCTACGCGGACGCCACCGCGAACAACGTGTGCAATGCGGCCTACGAGCGTCCGGCGATGCGCGCCGTCGCCGGCGGTGTCGCCGAACTCGACGTGCTCGATGCCGGCTGCGCAGCCGGCGAGCACGCCGCGTGGTTGACCGCGAGCGGTGCGCGGACGGTCGCGCTCGACGTCAGCCCCGCGATGGTCGCCCTGACGCGTGCGCGCCTCGGCAGTGCAGCGCGGGTGGTCGAGGCCGACCTCGCGCAGTCGCTCCCATTCGCCGCGGGTTCGTTCGATCTGGTCTTCTCGTCGCTCACGCTACACTACCTCGAAGACTGGCTGCCGCCGCTGCGTGAATTCGCGCGCGTTCTGCGACCCGGCGGCCGGCTCGTCTTCTCGACGCACCACCCGTTTATGACCATCGACGAGGTGCCCGCGTACCACCGGGTGACGCTGGTCGAGCAGACCTGGACCGGTTTCGGACCCGAACCCGTCCGGGTGCGCTTTTATCACCGTCCGTTCGCGCGGATGCTCGCGGACCTCGACACGGCGCGCTTTCGCCTGCGCGGATTGCACGAGCCGGTGCCGGCGCCGGAGGCCGAGGCGCGCGATCCGGCGCTGGCCGCACGCCTGCGCGAACGGCCGTGGTTTGTGATCCTGGACGCCGTGCGCGGCGACTAGGCCGCTCGGCGCCGGGCACTGGGGACGGTATGCGGAACGCGCGGGTCGTGGTGGCGGAAGACGATGCGCCGATTCGCGATTTAGTCGTCCACCATCTGGGCCGCGAAGGTTTCCGTTGCGAAGAAGCCGTCGACGGGCCGGCCGCGCTGCGCCTGGCCCGCGGTGGTGCCGCGCTGTTGGTGCTCGACCTTGGGTTGCCGGCCGTCGACGGCTTCGATATCGTGCGGACGCTGCGCCGCGAAGGTCGCGAGCTTCCGATCGTGATCCTTACCGCGCGGGCAGACGAAGTCGACCGCATCGTGGGCCTCGAGATCGGCGCCGACGACTACGTGGTCAAGCCGTTCTCGGCACGTGAACTTGTCGCGCGCATCAAAGCCATAGCACGACGAGCCGGCACGCTGCCGGCGCCCGGACCGGCGCGGCTGTGCTTCGGCGGCCTCCTGATCGACGAGGCCGGGCGCGAAGCGCGCATCGACGGCGCCGACCTGCGGCTCAAGCCGCGCGAATTCGCGCTGCTCTTGGAGCTCGCGTCGAATCCGGGCATTGCGCTCTCGCGGGCGACGCTGCTCGAGCGCGTGTGGGGCTTTGATTTCGACGGCGACGAGCGCACCGTCGACGTGCACGTGCGGCGGCTGCGTTTGCGGCTGGACGACGGCGCGAGGGGTCCGGCGCTGCTGCAGACGGTTCACGGGTTCGGGTATAAGTTTTGTCCGCCCGCGCAGCGCTGACGCTAGGCGCCTTGGCGCGCCGGCTCGGTTCTGCGACCGACGTTCCGATTCTGGCCGTGCGCCTGCCGCAGCTCGAGCGGCTGGCGTGGGAGCGCGGACGCGGTGCGGCGCGCCGTCTCGAGCGGCGCGCGAGCCGGGCCTTCGCGCAAAGTGCAGGCCGCGTGCTGCGGGCGGGCGACCTGCTCGCGCACGAGCCGGCAAGCGACATCTTCGCGGCCGCGCTAGCAGCGAAGGTACGTCATCCGACCGCGCAGGGGATCGACCCCGGCGCGCGCACGGCGATCGCGCGCATCGGCGCCGCGTTGACCGCGTCGCTTCGGCTCGAGGTGCAGACCGGCTGGACGAGCTACGATGGGGCACGCGACGCGTGCGCCGTCCCAGCCTTGCTCCAACGCGCGCTGGCGCAGGGTGCGCTCGAACGGGAACGCTTTGCCTTCTTTTCTGCGCTGGGACACGAATTACGCACGCCGCTGGCGTCGATTCGCGGCTATCTCGAGACACTGCTTGAAGACGACACGATCGACCCGCACACGCGCCGGCGCTTTACCGGGATCGCGTATCGCGAGTCGTTGCGCCTGAGCCGGCTGATCGAGGGGATGTTCGAGCTGTCGCTGCTCGATCTGCGTCCGTCGGCCGGAGCTGCGGCCCGCGCGCAGTTGGCGAGCGTGTTCGAGGCGGTCCACGACGCGACGCTCGACGCCGCACGGCGAAGCGGCGCCACCGTCGAGGTCGAGCCGCCCGGCGAGGCGCTGGTCGCGATCGACCCCGATCGCCTGATCCTCGTGCTGGTGAACCTGGTCGAGAACGCGCTCAAGCATGGCCGCGCGCACGGGCTCGTGCGCGTACGAAGTCTGCAGCGCGAGGGAACCGCGCGCATCGTGATCGACGACGACGGACCCGGCATAGCGCCGGACGAGCGGGAGGCGATCTTCGCGCTCGGCGTGCGCGGCCGAACGACGGCCCTCGGAACGGGACTCGGCCTGGCGCTGGTGCGGCGGCTGGTCGAACGTGCCGGCGGCCTGGTTACGGTCGGACCCTCGCCGCTGGGCGGTGCGCGCTTCGTGGTTGCGCTGCGCCGCGCTCACGGAGTTGCGCCGGTTGAGTTTCCCAGCACGTGCGGGGTGATGAAGAACAGCACCTCGTCCTTGGTGTGCGAACGCTGACGGTTTCGAAAAAACGTCCCCAGCACGGGGAGGTCCCCGAGCAGTGGAAACTTAGTCACCGTCTCGCTGTCGACGTCTTCGAACAGCCCGCCCAGCACGATCGTCTCGCCGTCCTGCACGCGCAGGGTAGCGTCGATCTTGCGGTTGGCGATAATCGGGAAGCTGGCGTTGAAGCCGGAGATCTGCGAGTATTCCGGGTGCAGTTCGGCGACGATCGCGCCGTCGTCGCCGATCGTGGGTGTCAGCCGGAGCCGCACGCCGACGTCGATCGTTTGCACGCTCGGGTACCCGGTCTGCTGGTTCACCGTCACCACCGGATATTGCGAGCCGATCAGCAGGCTCGCTTCGTGATTGTTCAGGGTCGCGATGCGCGGCTGCGCCAAGATCGCGGCGCGGCCTTGCTGGACGAGCGCGTTGATCTGCGCGTTCACCAGGAGGGCGTTCTTCGTGACGGCGTACGGAAACACGCCGATCGAACCGCTCGTCGCTCCGTAGCCTGCGCCGCCGAAGGTCACGCCGACGTTGCTCTGATCGTTGACAGGCTGCACGTCGGCCACGCGTACTTCGAACATCACTTGGCGGCCCGGTGCGTCGAGCGCTTCGAGCAGCGTGTGCACGGTCGACCGCAATTCGGTGTTGCCACTCACGACGACGATGTTCTGCCGGTCGTCGGTGAAGAGCGTACCCTCCGGCGCGATGCCTTTGAGCGATTTGACCGCCTCGCTCGCCCGCAGGTTGTGCAGCGCGACGGTCGTGGTCCCGCCGCGGCCGCCCGGACCGAAGACCGGGACGTCGAGGGCGCCGATCAGTGCTCGCGCGCGCAGAATCGTGGCCGGACTGCCGGTCACGAGCAGCGCGCTGGTGCGCTTGTCGCCGACCACGACCGTCCCCGGCGCGAGCGCGGTCTGCAGCGCGGCCGCGGCGTCGTCGGGCCGGGCGTGCGCGAGCACGAAGATCTGCGTCTGCGTTCCGCCCGGACCGGGATCGTCGGGGAAGCGCCGGTTCATCGATGCCGCGTCGCCGACGATGATCGTTCGGCCGTCGCGATGCGTCTGGAGCCCGTAGGCGTCGACGATGGCCGCCAGCGCTTCGTCGAAATCGACCTCGCGCAGCCGGAGCGTGACGCGCAGCGGCTTCACCGAGCCGTCGGCGACGACGTTGCGNNCGCGCGTCGAGCGTGAAGCGACTGTTCTGCGCGCGCGCGGCGGACGGCAGCAGAAGCAAAGCCAGCACGGCGGCGACCAGACGTCTCACGGCGATCGTTCTCCTTGCGACGGCAGTACGCGGCCGGGAACCGCGAGGGACAGTGTCGTTCGGTCGGAGAGGTGCAGGCCGTTCGCATCGATCGCGACCACCGAACGCGCGCCGACGGCGTCGCCGACAGTGACGATGCGCGTTGCGCCGCCGCCGCCGTCGAGCACCGCGAACTGACGCGCTCCGGTTACCGTCGCGGTCACGCGCGCCGCCGCTGCGCTCGGCACGAACGCCGTCGGCGGGGGCGGCGCCGCCAGCGAGGCGACGGCCGGTACCGG
>PMOG01000226.1 GCA_003161555.1 Vulcanimicrobiota bacterium
TGGCCCATGTTCTCGGCATTGATGCGGAAATAGGCCTGCAGCGGGAATTCGATCTTCACGCCCTTGGGCACGTAGATGAACGACCCGCCCGACCACACAGCCGAGTTGAGCGCGGCAAACTTGTTGTCTTGCACCGGGATGATCGTGGCGAGATACTTCTTCACGATCTCGGGATGCTCGCGCAGCGCAGTGTCCATGTCGCAGAAGATCACGCCGTCGCGTTCGAGTTCCTCGATGACGGAGTGGTACACGACTTCGGATTCGTACTGCGCCGAAACGCCGCTGAGGAACTTGCGCTCAGCTTCGGGGATGCCGAGCCGGTCGAAGGTCCGCTTGATGTCGTCGGGGACGTCATCCCACGACTTCTCGGTCTGCTCGCCGGCTTTGACGAAGTAGAAGATGTCGTCGAAGTTGATGGCGTTGAGCAGTTCGGTATCGCCCCACGTCGGCATCGGCTTCGAGCGGAACACGTCGTAGGCATCGAGACGGAACTTGAGCATCCAGGCGGGCTCGTTCTTCATCGAGGAAATGCGCTCGACAATAGCCCGCGTCAGCCCCTTTTCGGACTTGAAGACGTAGTTCTCGGGATCGTGGAACCCGTGTCGGTATTCCTCGATTAGCGTGTCGGGCGTGGCGGCCATGGGTCTCCCAGCGTAGCGGTCGGTACCGGACCGATCCAGATAGTTCAGCACCTTCTGCACTTTCTAACACCTTCCTCGACCGTTTGGCCGCGCCGCGTCTCATTTTTGCTTGCTTGGTCCGCTGCTCGCAGGCAACCGGCCGATTCATCCCAGGAAGTGGCACTTTACAGGGGACCCCCTAGGGGGTACCATGGGCGTCGGACTTTCGGGCCCTTGAGTTTCGCGTGCGTGCGATGGGGACGAAGGCTCGATTGGGGACGGCGCGCCCTACGCGCCCTCGCAGTGGAACGTCCGTTCGGTCCAAAGGAGACCGTGCCGGCAAGAGTCCGCTGAAAGGTCGACAGCGAGACGGTGTACCGCACACGCTGGACGACACGCCTGGAGGTGGGATTCTCCCAACCGAGTCCGAGGAGTCGAACAAAAATTGAAAGCACTGGGCACGCATATCGTGTGCGAGCTATCCGGGTGTAACCCGGCCAAGCTCACCGACGTCAACGCTGTCCGCGCGATGATGGAAGCGGCTGCTCGCGCAGCCAATGCAACCATCGTCACGAGCGCGTTCCACCGCTTCCAGCCCCAAGGGGTGTCGGGCGTGGTGGTCATCGAGGAGTCGCACCTGTCGATCCACACGTGGCCGGAGACCGGCTACGCCGCGATGGATTTCTACACGTGCGGCGACCATACCGATCCATGGGCGGCCTGCGAGTTCGCAGCCGAGGCCATGGGCGCCAAGCAAATGCTCACGACCGAAGTCAAGCGCGGCATCGAAGCCGGGAAGGGTCGTTTCACCCACGTGGTGACCACCGACCACGACACCCGGGAACTCGCGATCGCCTAGCGCCACGCTCCTCCTCGGAGCAGAAGGTTCGGGAGAACCCAAGGCCCGCCGTTTCGACGGCGGGCCTATTCGTTTGTGCGCGCCCGGCCGTGCGGTCCGCCGCAGGGCATGGCGCGCCCGCGCCCAACCGGTCGAGCGCGATGCCGAAGACCGAGCACTATCAGTGGTACACCGAGCGGTTCGCGCCGACCGAGATCCACGCGCACGCGATCGAGGAGACGTACTTCGCAGGGCGCACCGCATTCCAAGCGGTCGCGGTCCTGCGCACGGCCGTCTTCGGCAAACTGCTCGTGCTCGACGGCGACACGCAGTCCTCACAGGCCGACGAAAAGATCTACCACGAGTCGCTGGTGCATCCGGCGTTGGCGTCGGTCGACGACCGCCGCGACGTGCTGATCCTCGGCGGCGGCGAAGGCGCAACGCTGCGCGAGGTGCTGCGCGACCCGTCAGTGGCGCGCTGCACGATGGTCGACATTGACGGCGAGGTCGTGGAGCTGGCGAAACGCTATCTGCCCGAATGGTCGGACGGCGCCTTCGACGACCCGCGCGCCCGGGTCATCATCGGTGACGCGCTGCGCTTTCTCAAGGACGATGGCGGACGCTACGGCGTGGTGATCTCCGACCTGACCGAGCCGCTGCCCGACTCACCGTCGTTCCCGCTGTTCAACGGCGAGGTGTTTCGCGACATCAAAGCCCGGCTCACGCCGGGCGGTGTCTACGTGCTGCAAGCGTCGACGGCCGGCTTCCACAACCTCAGCCTGCACGCCAAAATGGCCCGCTCGCTGCGGGCGCACTTCCGGCACGTCAGCAGCTTCTACACCCACGTGCCGGCGTTCGACAACGACTGGGCCTTCATCGCGTGCAGCGATGCGGTCGACGTCGCCGCGACCGGGGCCGAACGCATCGACGCGTACGTCCGCACGCTGCGCGGCGAGAACTGGTTCTATGACGCGCAGACGCACCGGCGCTTGTTCGCGCTGCCGCTGTACGTGCGGCGCGCGCTGGCGAAGGACGGCGACCTCTTCGCGTAGGAGGGCCACGCTATGAACGACGCTTCAGGTGCGCTTCGCCGTACCGCGCTCTACGACGCGCATCTCGCGCTTGGGGCGCGCATGGTGCCGTTCGGCGGCTTCGAGATGCCGGTCCAGTACACGAGCATCCTGGCCGAGCACGACGCCGTGCGCAAGCGCGCCGGGCTCTTCGACCTCTCGCACATGGGTCAGTTCGAACTGCACGGCCGGGACGTCGGCGAATGGGCCGAGACGCTGACGGTCAACCGCGTCGCGAACATGAAACCGGGCCAGGCCCGCTATAACATCTTCACCAACGAGCGCGGCGGCGCGCACGACGATGTGATCTTCTACCGCATCAGCGACGACGACTGGCTGCTGGTCGTCAACGCGTCGAACGCGGATGCGATGTGGCGCGTCGTGTCGGCGGCCCGGTCCGGCGACGTCCGGTTGACCAACCTGCACGGCGAACGCGCGCTGATCGCGATCCAAGGGCCGCGCGCGTCGGCACTACTCCAGCCGTACGTCGAGGCCGATCTGGCCGCGCTGCGCTACTATGCGTGCACGCTCAGCCGAGTGCGGGAAGCGCGCGATCCGATTCTGATCGCGCGCACCGGCTACACCGGAGAAGACGGTTTCGAACTCTTCCTCTCCAACGACGAAGCGGTCGGCGCGTGGGATCTGCTGCTGGCCGAAAACCGCGCACACGGATTGACTGCGTGCGGCCTGGGGGCGCGCGATGTGCTGCGGCTCGAGGCCGGGATGCCGCTCTACGGGCACGAGCTGGACGAAAACATCACGCCGCTGCAAGCCGGTCTCGCTTGGGCGATCAAGTTCGACAAGCCGGCTTTCGTCGGCAGAGACGCGCTGGCCGCACAGCGCGACGCCGGCGACTACACGCGCATCGTCGGGGTGACGATGGAAGGGCGCGCGCCGGCACGCGCCGGGTATGCCGTCTTCGCGAGCGGCGAACGCGCCGGCGAGGTACGCAGCGGCTCGTGGGGGCCGTCGGTCGCGAAGAACATCGCAACGGCACTGGTCGCGCCGTCGGCTGCGGCCGAGGGCACGCCGCTCGAAATCGAGATCCGCGGCGCTCGGCATCCGGCAGTCACCGTACCGCTCCCGTTCTACCGGCGTCCCAAGAATTGACCGGCGGCAGGTTCGGCGCGGTGCGGTACACTAGCTAGGGGACCGAGATGGCACAACCTGCAGGACTGCTGTACAGCAAAGAGCACGAGTGGGTGAAGCTCGACGGCGACGTCGCGACGGTCGGTATCACCGACTACGCGCAGGCGTCGCTCGGCGACATCGTGTACGTCGAACTGCCGCGCCTCGGCGCGACGCTCGAGCAATTCAACAGCATCGGCGTCGTCGAGTCGGTGAAAGCCGTCTCCGATATCTTCACGCCGGTCGGGGGCGAGGTGATTGCGATCAACGACGCGATCGAATCCGATCCGGCGCTGGTGAACCGCGAACCCTTCGGCGGAGGGTGGTTCTACAAAGTGAAGCTGGGCGACGTCTCGCAGACCGGCGAGCTGATGTCGCCCGAGCAGTACGACCGGCTCATCAGCGAGACCTGAGCGGAGCCGCCGCAATCTACACGCCGCACACCCCCGCCGACATCGAGGCCATGCTGCAAGCGATCGGTGTGGCCTCACTCGATGAATTGGTGCGAGTCCCCGCGGCGCTCACGCTGCGCTCGCCGCTCGCGGTTACGCCGCAGCTGAGCGAGAGCGAGATCGCCGACCGCTTCGCGCAGTTTGCGGCCCGGACGACCGCCGGCGGTTATACATCGTTTCTCGGCGCCGGCGCCTACCGCCACTACATTCCGCCCGTCGTCGGCGCGCTCGCGATGCGCGGCGAATTCCTGACCGCGTACACGCCCTATCAGGCGGAGGTTTCTCAGGGCTACCTGCAAGCGACGTACGAGTGGCAGTCGTACATCGCGCTGCTGACCGGCCTCGACGTCGCCAACGCGTCGGTGTACGACGGCGCGACCGCGTTGGCCGAAGCCGTCATCATGGCGGTCAATGCGAGCGGCCGTAAAGCGGTGCTCGTCTCGCGCGCGGTTCACCCGAATTATCGCGCCGTGCTGCGCACCTACGCCGAGGGTCTCGAACTCACGGTCGACGAGCTGCCGTACCGCGCCGACGGGCGCACCGAGACGGCGTCGCTCGACGCGGCGCTCGCCGATCAGCGGTACGCCGCGCTCGTCGTTCAGACGCCCAACATCTTCGGCGTCATCGACCCGCTCACGTCGGCTGACTCCGCCCGCGCTGCCGCCAACGGGACGGTCGTCATCGGCGTCGTCGCCGAGGCCCTCTCGCTGGCCGCGCTCTCGACGCCGGCCTCGTGGGGCGCGCGGATCTGCGTCGGCGAAGCGCAGTCTTTCGGCAATGCGGTCGCCTACGGCGGCCCGCACGTCGGCTTCATCGCCGCCGGCAACGAACATCTCCGGCGCATGCCCGGGCGGCTGGTCGGGAAGTCCGTTGACGCCGAGGGCCGCATCGCCTACGTGCTGACCCTGCAGGCGCGCGAACAGCACATAAGGCGCGAGAAAGCGACCTCGAACATCTGCACGAACCAGGCGCACTGCGCGCTCTGCGCCACGATCTATCTGGCCGCGATGGGGAAGACGGGACTGCGCGATTGCGCTGCGCTCAACCTCGCGCGGACGCGCGAACTGCGCGACGCCGTGACCGCGGTCGACGGCTTCTCGGCGCGCTTCGCCGCGCCGGTCTTCAACGAGGTGGCGATTCGCGTCCCGGGCCGCGCGAGCGACGTGCTGCGGGCGCTCGAAGACCGCGCGATCCTCGGCGGCCTCGACCTGGGCCGCTTCTATCCCGAGCTCGTCGACACGCTGCTGATGACGGCGACCGAGCTCACCACCAGTGCCGACATCGCGCGGCTGGCGGGCGCCCTTGCGGAGGTTGAGACGCGTGCCGCCGCCCGCATTTGATACGCCGCTGATCTTCGAGTGCGGTCAGGACGGCCGGGCGAACTGCTACCTTCCGCGCGGACCGCAGCTCGAGACGCTGCTGCCCGGCGACCTCGTACGCGACGAACTGCCGCTGCCCGACAACAGCGAGCTCGACGTCGTGCGCCACTTCACGCGGCTCTCGCACAAGACGTTCGGCATCGACACGGTGTTCTATCCGCTCGGTTCCTGCACGATGAAGTACAACCCGCGCATCAACGATGCGATGGCGAACCTGCCGGCGCTGCGCGACCTGCACCCGTTCGCGCCCGATCATGCCGCGCAAGGCGCGCTGGCGGTGATGTGGGAGCTCGAGCGCGCGCTGGCCTCACTGTTCGGGATGGCCGCGTTCTCGCTCAACCCCGCGGCCGGCGCGCATGCCGAACTGACCGCGCTGCTGATCGCCAAGGCCTACTTCGCAAAACGCGGCGAAGCGCACCGCAACGTCGTCATCGTCCCGGACACCGCGCACGGAACGAACCCGGCATCGGCGGCAATGGTCGGCTTCCGGGTCCTCTCGCTGAAGTCGGACGCGCGCGGCCGCGTCGATCCGGCCGCCCTGGCCGCCGTGGCCGGACCCGACACCGCCGTCTGCATGATGACCAACCCGAACACCCTCGGATTGTTCGAAGACCGCATCGGCGAAGTGTCGGACGTGATCCATCGCGCCGGCGCGCTGATGTACTACGACGGCGCCAACGCGAACGCGCTGATGGGGAACACGCGGCCCGGCGACATGGGCTTCGACCTGATGCACCTCAACCTGCACAAGACGTTCTCGATCCCGCACGGCGGCGGCGGTGCGGGCGCGGGTCCGGTCGGCGTCGCTCCGGCGCTGGTTCCGTACTTGCCGGTGCCGGTCGTGCGCGCGTACGAAGCGGACGGCAGCCCGGCCGCGGCCGACGGCTGGCGCGACAGCACGGGTCTGCGTTTCGCCCTCGACTTTACGGCGCCCGATGCGGTCGGCACTATGCGCTCGTTCTGGTCGAACTTCGCGCACATGGTGCGCGCGCTGGCATACATCTACGCCAACGGTGCCGAAGGCCTCATCCTGACCTCGCAGCTCGCGGTGCTGAACGCCAACTACATTCGGGTCGGCATCGCCGACGTGGTCGACATCCCGTATCCCGAGATCAACCGGCACGAATTCGTCGCTTCGGCGCAGAGCCTCAAACGCGACACCGGCGTGCGCGCGCTCGACCTGGGCAAGGCGCTGCTCGACCGCGGGTACCATGCGCCGACGGTGTACTTCCCGCTGATCGTTCCGGAGTGCTTGATGATCGAGCCGACCGAAACGGAGTCGAAGGAAACGCTCGATGCGTTCATCGCGGCGTTTCGCGAAATCGTCGCCGCGGCGCGAATCGATCCCGAGAGCGCGCTCGGGACGCCGCGCACCACGCCGGTCGGGCGCATCGACGAGACGCGCGCCGCGCGTCAGCCCGACTTGCGCTGGCGTGCGCCGTCGACGGAGTCAGGCTGACGGACGCGGCGGCAAAAACCTCGGCCGATGCGGAACTCGACGCACTCCTCGCCGCCGAGTGGGCCGACAGCCGCCGCCGTCATCCGATTGAGGCTTCACTCGACGGCGATCGTTCGGCCGACGACCGCTGGGACGATCGATCCTTGGCCGCCCTCGCCGACGAGGCAGCGCACAAACGCACCGTGCTGACGCGGGTCGAAGCGCTCAAGGGCGCCGGCCTGGGTGCCGGCGCGGCGCTCAATCGCGATCTGTATGAGGGCCAGCTTCGCGACTCGCTGCGCGGGTTCGAGCTTCAAACGCATTTGTTCGCCGTCGGTCCGGCGGACGGCGTTCAGACGTATAGCGGCTACGCGAACAGCCTGCCCTTCGCGTCGCGGCGCGACTACGAAGCGTGGCAGATGCGTCTCGAGACGTATCCCGAGGCCGTAGCACAAACGATCGAGCTGCTGCGCGAAGCGATGGCGCGCGGACGGTTGTGGCCGCGCGCCTCGATGGAGCGGCTCCCGGGGCAAATCGACCGGCTGCTCGTGAACGCCGAGGCGTCTCCGTTCTACGCGCCGTTCACGCGTATTCCGGAAGCGTTGACCAGCGTGGATGCGGCCCGCATGCGCGAACGGGCGCAGCGTACGATCGAGCAAGCCGTTAACCCGGCGCTGCGGGCGTTGCGCGCGTTCTTCGTCGACGTCTATCTGCCGGCGGCGCCGCTCGAGGTCGGTCTCGCGCGCCTGCCCCAGGGCGACGCGATCTATGCCTACTACGCCGCCTTCTATACGACAACGACGATGACTCCCCACGCTATTCATGAGCTCGGCCTGCGAGAAGTCGCGCGCATTCGCGCGGCGATGGAAGAGCTTGCGCCGCAAACGGGCTATAGCGGCAGCCTTCCGGAAATCTTCACGCAGCTGCGCGCGGATCCGTCGAATTACTATGCCGACGCTCAAGCGCTGCTGGCCGCGTACCGGGCAATTGCCAAGCGTATTGACCCCGAGCTGCCGCGCGTCTTTCACCTCAGCTCGCTGCCGCGCTTACCCTATGGCGTCGTGCCGATTCCCGATGTGACCGCGCCGGACACGACGACGGCGTATTATCAACCGGGCGCCTTGGACGGCACCCGCGCCGGACAGTACTACGTCAATCTCTACCAGCCCGCGCAGCGGCCTATCTACGAGATGACCGTCCTGTCGCTGCACGAGTCGGTGCCCGGTCATCATCTGCAGATCGCGCTCGCGCAAGAGCTGCAGGGTCTGCCCGAATTCCGGCGCGTCGGCCCGGCGTACACCGCGTACGTCGAGGGTTGGGGGCTGTACTCGGAGTCGCTCGGCGACGACCTAGGACTCTACGACGACCCGAAGTCGAAATTCGGCGCGCTGACCTACGAAATGTGGCGTGCGGTGCGGCTGGTCGTCGACACCGGGATGCACGCGCAGGGCTGGACGCGTCAGCGCGCGATCGACTACTTCCTGGCCAACGCCGCGAAAACGAAGCTCGACGTCGAGAACGAGATCGACCGCTACATCACCAATCCCGGTCAGGCGCTGGCGTACAAGATCGGGCAGCTGAAGATTTTGGAACTGCGCGAGCGGGCGCGGCAGCGGCTCGGAGCGCGCTTCGACCTGCGCGATTTCCACGCCGTCGTGCTCGGCGAGGGCGCCGTGCCGCTCGACGTGCTCGAGCGGCGCGTCGACGCCTGGCTGGGCGCCGCGCCGGCGGCGTAAACTTCGTTTCTTTTCCTCGCGGAGAATCCGGAGGTGGCGTCGTAAGAGGCCGCATGGCAAGGCGTCCCTCGCCGACGTTGACCGAGGCGGAATACCGTCTCATGGACATCCTGTGGGATCTGGGCAACGGAACGGTCGCCGACGTGCACGCGCGGCTGGCCGCTCACCCGATCGCCTACACGACCGTGCTCTCCACGCTGACGATCCTCGAGCGCAAGGGCTACGTGCGGCACACCGTCCGTGGGAAGGCCAACGTCTACCGCCCGCGCGTCGAACGTGACGCGGCCCGGCGCACGGTGATCGCCAACGTCTTGACGACGTTCTTCGGCGGCTCGGCCCGCGCGCTGATGCTGAACCTGCTCGAAGCCGAGCGGCTCGGTCCCGACGAAGAGCGGCGGCTGCGGGCACTGCTCGAGGCCGAACGCTGACGTTTGCCAGCGCAGCGGTGGCAGCGGCGGGCGCTGCGGCCGTCGCCGGCGTGATCCTCGCGGCGGCGGCCATCGTCGCGGCCCGAACCTTCGCGCGACCCGCCACCCGCTGCATGATTTTGGGCGGCGCGTTCGGGCTAGCCGCGCTGACCGGCCCGTTTGCGTTCGCCGGCGCGCTGCTGCGCCCGGCCGCCACGGGAACGCTCCCAGGCGGCGCCGGCTTGGAGCCTTTCGCAGCGCCGCTGCTGGGCGCGATGGCGGCGCTGGCGCTGGCACTGCTGATCGATTTGGCGCTGGACGCAGCGCGTCTGCGGGCGATCAAAAACGCGGCTCGGCCGATCGGATCGGTCGCGGTGCGGCGCGCCCGGATCGCGCTCTCGGACGTAGTCGGGAGTCCGACCGCGATCGGCTACCTGCACCCCGCGATCGTCCTTCCCTCGAGCTTTCGGCGGCGGGTCGACGAGGCGGAATGGCAGGCGGTCATCGCCCACGAGGCCGCGCACTTGGCCCGCGGCGACGACTGGGCTAAGGCGGTCCAAAGCGCGGTCCTCCGGCTAGGCTGGTGGCTGCCGGGACTGTGGATCTTGGCCCGCGCGCTCGATTTGGAACGGGAAGCCGCCAGCGACGAGCGGGCGGTTCGCGCCGCCGGCGCGCGCCGCTATGCCGCCTGCCTGCTGCGCTTGGCGACCAGCGATGCGCCGGCTGATCTTGCGCCGGCTTTCGGCGGCCGGCGCGCGCAGATTGCGATTCGGGTCGAGCGACTTTTGCGGCCCGGCCCCGCGCCCTCACCGATCGTGCGGGCCGCGGCGCTCGGCATCGCGACGGCGGTGACGCTGGCCGTTCTCGCGACCGCCATTGCTGCGGTTCCGGCGGTCGGCCGCGGCGGCACGCCTCCGGTGTCGCTGCGGCGCTTGGCCGCCCTCCCGGCACGCCGGGCGGCGCCGGCGCACGCGGCCCCCGCACTGCGGACCGCCGGCCGCCGGCCGGTTCGCGCGCTGGTCGCTGCCGCCGCCATCCCCGCTCCGGCGGCGCCGCGTCGCGTCGTGGCGGTCGCGCCGCACGTCCACCACGCTCGGGCCGCGCGGCCCGCCGCGGTCCCCGTCGTCGGAATGCTCGCCCTGCGGCTCCGCTGTGCCACCTGTTTTGGCCCTTTGCGCTCGCCGGACGCCGCCTCGGCGCTCCCGGCGCCTCCTCCGGTTCTTGCTCCGGCTAGCGTTGCAATCGCGACCGGATCGGGTCCCGGCGGCCTGCGTTTCGGCCTGATGTCGCTGTCGCTCCCACGCGCCCTAGCGGTTCCGTAGCGGTTCCCTAGCCGAGGTTTACGGTCGCGCCTTCTTGGGGCTACGCGCTATACTAAAAGCACCAGCCCGGACCGTCGGGCTGCAATTTTCTCCGGGAAGCGACGATGCGGATCAAATACGAGGTCTCTGCCGGCGGGCTCGTCCTGCGGTGGAACGGGAGTTCGTTGGAAGCTCTGCTCATTGGGCGTGGCGAACCGCGTGTTTGGTCGTTGCCCAAGGGGCACGTCGAGGCCAAAGAGACCCACGAGCAGGCGGCCCTGCGCGAGGTTCGCGAGGAAACCGGCTGCTGGGCCGAGATCCTCTCGAAGCTGTCCGACATCTCGTACTGGTTCTATCTGAACCGCACCAAGCACAAGAAGTCGGTCCATTTCTACCTGATGCGCTACCTGTCGGGCGATACGGCCAACCACGACCACGAAGTGGACGAGGCCCGCTGGTTCGAGATCCGGGCCGCCAAAAAAGCGCTGAAGTACGTCAACGAGAAGCGCCTGGTCGACCTCGGTCTGGACTGGCTCCAGCAGGAGGGTGCCGGAACCTTCGAAGCCGAGGCCGTGGCCGTCAGCCGGGCCGCGGGCGACAGCAGTGCGTGACGGGGTTCGTTGCCGCTGACGCATGACGTCTTCTAACCCGCAGGAGCGCGCGCTGCGCGTCTCGGTGGCCGTCTTCGACGGCCCGCTCGACCTGCTGCTGAACCTGGTGAAGGAACGGCAGCTCGACATCGCTACCGTCCCGCTCGCCAGCATCGCCGACCAATACCTGGCCTACATCCAGGCGATGGACGCGCTCGACGTCGAGCTTGCCGGCGACTACCTGGTCGTCGCGGCGACGCTGGTCTTTCTCAAATCGAAGGCACTGCTGCCGCCGATTCCGCTCGAGTTCGCCGGCGACGGTGAGGAGTCGGCCGAATCGGTCGAAGCCCGTCTGCGCGAGCGCCTGATCGCGTATTCCAAATATCGCGATGCGGGCGCGGATCTCAAGACGCGCGCCGCCGAGGCCGCCGCCTACTACCTGCGCACCGACGGTGGCGATCCCAGCGCCGAGCTCGTCCAGCGCTATCGCATCGACGTCGTCAAGCTCGCCGGTGCGCTCTCGGCCGCCCTGCGCGCCGCGAAACCCGAAAAACGCACGATCGTGCGCGAGCGCGTCTCGCTGGTCGAGCAGATGGAACACATCGCGCGCACCGCGCGGCGCGACCGCGGCACGACATTCTTCTCGCTCTGTGCGGGGCTCGACCGCCAGGCGATCATCGTGACCTTCCTCGCCCTGCTCGAATTGGTGCGGCGAGAACGCGTGCGCATCGCGCAAGCAGAAAGCTTCAGCGACATCGAAATCGTGCCCGTGGATCAAGCCGGCCGTGCAGCCTGAACTCGTCGAGACCGGAAAACTTCAGCGCCAGATCGAGGCGCTGCTGTTCGTCGCCTCGGAGGCCCTCTCGATCAAGGAGCTCGCCAAGCTGACCGGCGCCGAGCAGAGCGACGTCACCGTCGCGCTCCAGAAGATCGACGCCGATTTCGCCTATCGGGGCGTGGTGCTGCGCGAGATCGCCGGCGGGTATCGCTTCGCCAGTGCGCCCGCGGCACGCGAAGCGGTCGAGGCCTACCTGCTGCCGCCCAAGACGAACCTCTCGCCGGCGGCGCTCGAGACGCTGGCCATCGCCGCCTACCTCCAGCCGGTGACCAAGGGCGACATCGAGGGGATCCGCGGCGTGAGTGCCGACTCCGTCATCGCGACACTGCTGGATCGACGCTTTCTGACCGAGTCCGGTCGCAAGGACGTCCCCGGCCGCCCGATCGTGTACAAGACGACCGACGAGTTCCTCGAGACTTTCGGCTTGCGCTCGCTTGATGAGCTGCCGCCGGTCGACGTCGACGCCGGCGTGCCGGTCGAACTGGCACTCCCGATCGCCCTCGAGGAAACCTCCGCCACCGCCGCAGCGGTCGAAGAGAACGATACCTTTCCGCCGCCGGTCGAGACGACCGCCGCCGCATCAGAAACGGAGCCCCTGCCATCAGCGGTTTAGCCGCACCCAAACTCGACCCCGCCGCCGTCTGGGCGACCGTCGATCAGAACTGCCAGCGCGTCGCGCTCGCCCACGAGCTGATCCAGCCGGGCGAAACGTTCCAACTCACCGAGGACCAGCGCAAGGCGATCGCTACGATCTCGACCGGACTCGACGACGGTGTCTTCGAGTTTCTGCTTAAGGCGCCGACGGGCTCCGGCAAGACCGAAGTGATGCTGCGGGTCGCGGTCGACACGATCTTGGCGACCGGCGGCTACGTCGTAATCCTGGCGCCGACGCGCGATCTGATCCGCCAGCATGTAACCTACTTCACCGAGCGGCTCGAGGGAACCGGAATCGGCGTCGGCCAGATCCACGGCGGCGCTGCACCCAACGAACGGCGCGACGTCGAAGCGGGCATCGAGGGCGGCACGATCCACGTCGTGGTCGGCTCGGCGATGATGCTGACGATCGACCGGCACTGGGACATCATCGACAAGAGCGACGTGCTTTTCGTCGACGACGTCAACGCGTTNNAACGCGTTCGACGAACGCGAGCATCTGCGGCTGCTGCAAGACTTCGACTGTCCGATGGTGTTCGCGAGCGCGACGCCGAACGAACTGCGGCGTTTCCTCGACCGCATCGGGGCGATGGATCACGTCGTCTCGATGAAGAAGATGCCGTTCGACGTGCTGCCGACCAAGGTCCACAAGGTCGAAGGCGTGTGGGGCGAACCGCCGCCCGAGCAGCTCACGCGGGCCGACGCGCTCATCCGCGAGCATCTGGCGCGCGGTTCGCGCATCTTCGTCATCGGG
>PMOG01000300.1 GCA_003161555.1 Vulcanimicrobiota bacterium
TCAACGTGCCGATCCCGGTCCCGGTCGCCTATCACAGCTTCGGCGGCTGGAAGCGCTCGCTGTTCGGCGACATGGCAGTGCACGGGATGGAGGGCGTGCGTTTTTACACGCATCTCAAGACGACGACCTCGCGCTGGCCGACCGGCATTCGCGCCGGTGCCCAGTTCACGATGCCGACCTAAGAAACGGCGGCGCTCCCGGCCGGGTTGTTCGCAGCATGCAAGAGACACGCGAGCGGATCGTGCGCTGGGAAGATCCGCAGCCCACAGCCGGCATGGTTCGAAGCTCGACGGGGCTTGAAGCGCTGCGCGCCGTCCGCGACGGCACGGTCCCTGCGCCGCCGATTTCCGTGCTCATCAACTTCACGCTGCAGACGGTTGAAGAAGGGCGCGTCGTCGTCGAGGGCTATCCCGGCGAGGAGCATTACAATCCGATCGGCTCCGTGCACGGGGGCTTCGCGCTGACGATCTTCGACACGGCGATGAGCTGCGCGATTCACTCGCTGCTCCCGGCCGGCGTCGCCTACACCACGACCGACATCCAGGTTCGCTTCGTTCGCGGGATGACGAAGGAGACCGGCCCCGTGCGCTGCGAGGCCGTCGCCCTGCACGTCGGACGGTCGACGGCGATCGCCGAAGGAAAGCTGCGCGACAGCGAAGGCCGCTTGCTGGGTACCGGCACGACCGCCTGCGCTATCCTGCGCGGCTGAGGGGCCCAGAGGCCATTCGGGTCTGCGAGGCCAAATCTGCGCCTGATGCAGACGGCCGTCGCGCGGCAGCGTGTCCTGATGGGGCCCGATGAGATCGAACGAGCGATCGCGCGGATGGCCCATCAGATCGTTGAGCCGCAGGACGTGCAAGACAGCCTGCTGCTGATCGGGATCCGCCGCGGCGGCGAAGCGTTGGCCCGCCGGCTGGCCTCGAAAATCGCCGAGATCCGCGGCACGCCGCCGAACCTCGGGTTTCTCAACGTCAACCTGTACCGCGACGACGACGTCGCGCGCGAACTGCCGGAATCGGAGATTCGCAGCCCGATCGCCGACCAGACCGTCGTGCTGGTGGACGACGTCCTGTATACCGGACGTACCGTGCGGGCCGCGCTCGACGCCGTCACGGACCTCGGGCGGCCGCGGGCGATCCGGCTCGCGGTGCTGATCGACCGCGGGCTGCGCGAACTTCCGATTCAGGGCGACTACGTCGGCAAGGCGATCCCGACGAGCCGGCGCGAGCATATCGACGTCCTGCTGGCGGCGCAGCGGTCCGACGGTGACGCGGTCACGGTCTCCGACGAGGACCGTGGCACCCCGTAGCCTGCTCGACGTCGACGATCTCAGTCCGGAAGAACTCGTCGGCGTCCTCGATCGCGCGGTCGCGTTTCGCGACGTACTGCCGCCGCGTGATTTGCTGGCCGGCGTGCCGGTACTCAACCTCTTCTTCGAGGCCTCGACTCGCACGGCGACATCGTTCTCCCTGGCCGAGCAGCGCGTCGGCGCCGACATCATCTCGTTCGCCCCGGGCGCCTCGAGCCTCGGCAAAGGCGAGACGATCGCCGACACCGCGCTGACGCTGCGCGGCATCGGCGTCCGTGTGATCGTCGTGCGGCATGAGGAATCCGGCTTCGCGCGGCGGCTGGCGGACTCGTTCGACGGTCACGTCATCAACGCCGGCGACGGGACGCACGCCCATCCCACCCAAGCGCTGCTCGATCTGATGACGCTGCGTCAGGAGTTCGCGCGCTTCGACGGCCTGCGGCTGGCGATCGTCGGTGACATCCTGCACTCGCGCGTCGCGCGCTCCAATATCGTCGGCATGAGCGCGCTCGGCATGGAGGTCACGCTCGTCGGACCGGCGACCCTGCTGCCGGACTCGTTCGCCGCCGCAGGCGTCCGGGTGGAACGCGATCTCGACGCCGTGCTGCCCGGCCTCGACGCGGTGATGATGCTGCGCATCCAGCGCGAACGGATAAGCGGCGGTCTGCTGCCGCTTCTCGACGATTACACTCAGCGCTATCAGCTCAACCGGGCGCGGCTGCGCTCGCTGCGCAACGACGCCATCATCCTGCATCCGGGGCCGTACAACCGCGGCGTCGAGCTCACCGACGACGTACTCGACGATCCGCGTTCTCGCTACGTAGCTCAGGTGCACAACGGCGTGTTCGTGCGCATGGCCGTCCTCGATCTGCTCGTCAACGGCGCAGCGATACCCGCGTGAAGACCTTGGTGCGCGGGGGGCGGCTGATCGACCCCGCGCAGGGCATCGACGCGCAGCGCGACGTCCTGATCGAAAACGGCTTCGTGGTCGCGATCGGCGAGCACCTCGACGCGTCGCACGCGCGCGTCGTCGACGCGACCAACGCCGTCGTCGCGCCGGGCTTCATCGACATGCACGTCCACCTGCGCGAACCCGGTCAGACCCACAAGGAGACGATCGCTTCGGGCACCGCGGCGGCGGTCGCCGGCGGCTTTGCTTCGGTCGCCTGCATGCCGAATACGGAGCCGGCGCTCGATTCGGCCGCGATCGTGTCGGAAGTGGTGCGGCGGGCGGAGATCGCGGGCCTGGCGCGCGTGTATCCGATCGGAGCGATCACCAAAGCCCGAGCCGGAATCGAACTGGCACCCTATCACCTGCTGGCCGATGCCGGCTGCGTGGCCTTCAGCGACGACGGCGCGACGCCGCGGAACGCACGCATCCTGCGCAACGCCGCGCGGTATGCCTCCGATCTCCCGCACGTCTTCATCTCGCACTGCGAGGACGCCGACCTCAAGGGCGACGCGGTCATGAACGAAGGTGGCCCGTCGATGCGGCTCGGGCTCGAGGGCGCGCCGGGGCTTGCCGAAGACGTGATCGTGGCCCGCGACCTGCTGGTCGCCGCCGACACGCGCAAGGCCTGGCACATCGCGCACGTCTCGACCGCGACCTCGCTGGATCTGATCCGCTGGTCGCGCGCGCGGGGCGTACCGGTTACCTGCGAGGTGACGCCGCATCACGTCGTGTTTCTCGACGATCGCTTCGACGACTACCGCGCCGACTCGAAGGTCAGTCCGCCGCTGCGCGCGGCGAGCGACCGCGAGGCGCTCCGCAACGCCGTCTACGACGGCACGATCGATGTATTCGCGACCGATCACGCCCCCCACGGGCTCGACGAGAAGGCGCAGCTCCTCTCGGTCGCGCCGGTCGGTTTCAGCGGGCTCGAGATCGCGCTGGGCGGCTACGCGCTCGCCTTTCCCGACTTGCCCTTAGCGCGTTTTGTCACCCTGCTCTCGACCAACCCGGCTCGCATTTTGGGTGTGCCCGGCGGGACGCTGGCCGTCGGCAGCTGCGGCGACGTGTCCGTCTTCGCCGACCGCGCCTGGACGGTCGATGCGCGGCTGTTCCGTTCGAAGGGCAAGAACACGCCGTTCGACGGCATGACGCTGCCGCGCCGCGCCATCGCGACGATCGTCGAAGGCGCGGTCGTCTTCGAACACGGCCGGGTTCTGCCGCGCGACGAAGTCCCGGCGTGAACGCGGCGACGCTGCTGCTGGCCGACGGCACGCGCTTCGACGGCGCGGGTCTCGGTACGACGGGCATCGCCCTGGGCGAGGCGGTGTTCTACACCGGCATGACCGGCTACGAAGAAGCCCTGACCGATCCGTCGTACGCGGGGCAGATCCTGACCTTCACCTATCCGCTGATCGGCAACTACGGCATCAGCGGAACGGCTTCGCAGCACCCGCACGCGTGCGCGGCGGGCGCGGTGATCAAACGGTTGGCGCGGCACCCCTCGCACTACGCATCGGTCCAGAGTCTCGGCGATTGGCTCGACGTTCAACGGGTTCCGACGATCGTCGGGATCGATACCCGCGCGCTCACGATCGCACTGCGGGAGCATGGGACGATCGCTGCCGCGCTCGCCGTCGGCGACGAAGCGATCGCCACGGTCGAGGCGGAGCTGACCGAGTATGCGCGCGAGGCCACGACGCGCGGTCTGGTCGCCTCGGTCGCCGATGCGTATCCGTCCGGTGAAACACTCGGCGACGGGCGCATGCACATCGTGCTGGTTGACTGCGGCGTGAAGAAAGCGATCATCCGCGACCTGACCGCGCTCGGGTCGCGCGTCACCGTGCTGTCGTACGAAGCGACCAGCGACGAGATCCTCGCGCTCGCACCGGATGCGGTCCTGGTGTCCCCGGGTCCCGGCGACCCGCGCGATCTTGGCGGCACCGTCGACACGCTGCGCGAACTGGTCGGCAAGACGCCGGTCTTCGGCGTCTGCCTCGGCCACCAGCTGCTGGCGCTCGCGCTCGGCGCGACGACCTACAAGCTGAAGTACGGGCACCGTGGAGGGAACCAGCCGGTGAAGGATCTCGTGCATGGCGAGGTGCTGGTAACCGCGCACAACCACGGCTACGCGGTTGACGGCGACAGTCTGCCGGCCGAGCTGGAGGCCACGATGGTCAATCTGAACGACAACACCAACGAAGGCTTCCGCCACCGCACGCTGGCGATCGAGGCAGTGCAGTTTCACCCCGAGGCCTCTCCGGGGCCGTTCGACGCGCGCAACGTCTTCGCGCGCTGGCTGGAGCGCGCGGCGCGCGAGTGAGGCCGCGCGCGTTTCGCACGGGCTGCGCCGCGGCTTCGGCAGCCGTGTTCGCGATGCTGTGCGGCCCCGCCGGCGCGCAAGACCTGCGGATGCTGCACGTCGTCGCCCTGACGATGAGCGCCGATCGTACCGAGGTTCCGCTCGGGAGCGATTTCCACCTCAGCGTCCACGCGCGGGTGCGCGAGCACGTCACCGCGCTCGACGAACTCATCGTGCCGGAAGTCGGGACGATGCATCTGCTCGGCGACGAGCGCCGAGTGCACCGCGGACCCGCCGGCACCGACATCGACGAGACGCTGACGCTTGAGCCGGTCGACGCCGGTTCGTTTACGATCCCCGGCGCATTTCTCGACGCAATCGACGCGCGCACGGACAAGCCGACGCGCTTCACGGCCAATGCCGTGCACGTTCGGATCGGTGCGCAAGCCGCGAACACCGGTCCCGAGCGGGTGCGGCGGGCCGCGTTGGCGCTGCTGGGCATTCTCGTCGCCGCCGCAGGAGTAGCGCTGATCGTACGGCTCGCTTCGCGCCGCGGCCGCGCCGCGCCGCCCGCGGGAGGAGCGTCGGTGTCGCCCGCCGCGGTCGCTCCGCTCGTGGCCGCGTCACCGCGCCAAGCCGTTCGAGCGGCCCTGGGGACCTACGCCGCGGCACCTTCGAGCGACACGCTGGCCGCGCTACGCCGGGCGGTGCTCGCCGCAGCCGGAACGGCCCCGGGCGGGACCACGCGCGACGCCGTCTCGGCAACGTCGGACGAGGCGCTTCGCGCGACGCTGCGCGCCGCTGAAGCCGCGCTCTTCGCGCGCGACGACCAGCACAGTACGGCGAAGGAGCGCTTCATCGAAGCCGCGCGCGGGTGGGCCGGGTGAGCGCGCCGCGCGCCGTCCTCGACGCGCTGCGGCTGACGATCGTCGGTCAGGACGAAGTGGTGGAGAGCTTGGTGCTCAGCCTGATCGCGGGCGGCCATCTGCTGCTCGAAGGTGCGCCCGGCGTCGCGAAAACGCTGGCCTGCCGCGCGCTCGCCGCGGCGGTAGGCGGCATCTTTCATCGCATCCAGTTCACACCCGATCTGTTGCCGTCGGATATCATCGGCACGCG
Source organism: Vulcanimicrobiota bacterium (assembly GCA_003161555.1). Lineage (GTDB taxonomy): Bacteria > Vulcanimicrobiota > Vulcanimicrobiia > Vulcanimicrobiales > Vulcanimicrobiaceae > Vulcanimicrobium > Vulcanimicrobium vanleeuwenhoeki. The sequence goes on from PMOG01000300.1 coordinate 5,677, forward strand.
CGTCTTCGATCAGAAAACCGCCGCCTTCAGCACCGTGTTCGGACCGCTGTTTGCCAACGTTGTGCTGGCCGACGAGATCAACCGCGCGCCGGCGAAGGTGCAGTCGGCGCTGCTCGAAGGGATGCAGGAGCGTCGCGCGACGATCGGGCTCGAGACCCATCCGCTGCCGGCACCCTTCCTCGTGCTCGCGACGATGAATCCGTACGATGCGGAAGGCACCTATCCGTTGCCGCTCGCGCAGCTCGATCGCTTTTTGGCCAAGGTCGTGGTCGCATATCCCTCGCGCGACGAGGAACGGACGATCGTCGACCGGTTCGGCGCCGGTGAACCGCCCTTGCCGAGCGACGTGGCGACGCTCGGCGACGTGGCCGGCTGGCAGCACGAAGCGCGCGCGGTATTCGTCGACCCGAAGGTCCGCGACTATGCGGTCGATCTGGTGCGCGCGTCGCGTGCCGCCGAACTCGTCGCGCACGGCGCGAGCCCGCGTGCCGCGCTCGCGCTGGTCACGTTGGCGCGCGCGCGCGCGTACCTCGACGGGCGCGCATTCACGGTCCCCGACGATGTGCGTGACATCGCGCCCGCGGTGCTGCGCCACCGGCTCGCGTACGACGATCGCATCGCGGTCGCGGGTACCGATCCGGAGGACATCGTGCGGCGGATCATCGCCGTGGTGCCGGCGCCGTGAACGATCTGCGGACCGCTATCCTGCGCGGCGCGCGCGCGGTGCCGCGGCCGGGGTCGGCCGCGCGCGGGACGCGTCCCGGCGACGGGCTGGTGTTCTCGCAGCTGCGCGCCTACGTCGAAGGCGACGATCCGCGCCGCATCGATCAGGCCGCGACCGCACGCGCCGGAGCGCTCCAGACGCGGGTGTACCGCGAAGAGACGGCGCTGGTGCTGGCCGCGATCCTCGACGAGAGCGCATCGATGCGCGTCGGGCGGCAACGGCCGCTGGCCCAGGCCGGGAAGGAAGCACTGCGTACCTGGTTCGGTGTCGCGGAGCATGACGATACGACCGCGCGCATCGTCGACACGCGCGTCGTTCGCGATCGGAGGGCCGCGCCGCTGATCGATGCCGCGCATCCCGACCAGCTCAACGCGGGGTTGGCGATCGCGCTGCGCGCTCTTCCCCGCGGCGCATCTCTGCTGGTGGTGACCGACGGTTTCGATCCGGTGAGCGACGAGTTCTTGGATCGAGCCGGGCGCCGCTTCGATGCAACGATCCTGCTGGCTCGCGATCCGTGGTGTGACGGCCTCCCACTGCGGGGCGTCGTGCGCGTGCGCGACAGCGAAACGCGGATCGTGCGCAGCCTCTACATCGGCGCCCGCGAGCGCCGCCGCCAATTTCACCTTCGCGCTAAACCTGGAAATCGCCACTCGAACCACCCGTCGCCGCGCCTGAGCCTAGCATCATCGGGACGGGGGAGAAATTGGCGACCACGGCGCCTGGACTGGCGTCCGCCCGCCAATTGCCCCACTGTTGGGGCAAGCCTCGACGCCTAGGAACGGGAGCCTGCGCTCATGGCCACGATCACCGGCGCCGCGCCGTATCTCGACCGCGCCCAGCCGCTTGAGGACCGGGCCCGCGATCTGCTCTCGCGGCTGACGCTGGAAGAGAAGATTGGCCTGATGGCCGGCGCGGCCTCGTTCACCCTGGAAGGGGTGGAGCGGCTGGGCGCGGTCGAGATACGGCGCGGCGCCGGTGATCGTGGCCATGAGCGCAGGCTCCCGTTCCTAG
>PMOG01000086.1 GCA_003161555.1 Vulcanimicrobiota bacterium
GCGCGCCGCCGACCAAGGGGGCACGCGCGCCATAGCGGGCGATCAGGCCGCCCGACCAGCGTGCCAGCGTGAATTGCAGCGCGATGAACGGCAGAAATGCCGCGCCCGCTGCGCTGGGCGCGTAATGCTGGACGTCGATCAGGAGGAACGGTACGAAGTACAAGCTGCCGCCGAGCGCTGCGTACAGCAGCAGCGTGTACACGTTCGCGCCGCTGAACGTGCGCGAGCGGAAAAGACCCGGCGGGAGCATCGGCGCGCTGACGTGGCGCTCGGCCCAGACGAACGCTGCGCCGAACGCGATGCCTAGGCCGATCGCCAGCGCCGCGATGGNNCGAGCGCGAGCGTCGCCAGCACGCTCCCGACCACGTCGACGTGCGGCGACGCCTTCTCGTCGCGGCTTTCGGGAAAGCCCTTCCAGCACATCAGTACGACCGCCAGCGCGAGCGGAAGATTGAGCAGGAACACCCAGCGCCAGGAAGCGTGCTGCGCGAGATACCCGCCCAGGATCGGCCCGAACGCACCGGTGATCGACGCAAACGCCGACCAGGTGCCGATGGCGCGGCCGCGCTCGGCACCCGAAAAATTGGCGCTGATCAGCGCCAGCGATTCGGGGACCATCAGCGCCGCGCCCAAACCTTGGACGCAGCGCGCCGCAATGAGGATCTCGATGCGCGACGCCAGCGCACAGCCGAGCGATGCGACCGCGAAGATCGCGACGCCCAGCGCGTACATCCGCTTGCGTCCGTAAATGTCGCCCAGCGCGCCGCCGAGCAGAATCAGCGCCGCGAGGAAGAGCGCGTAGCCTTCGACCACCCATTGCACGTCGGCGGCCGAGGCCGCGAAGTCGCGCTGGAGAATCGGCAGCACGACGTTGACGGCCGAACCGTCGATGAAACTCATCGCCGAGCCGAGAATCGCTGCCACCAGCACCCACGTCTTCGCCACCCCCCGGCCATCGGGTATGATGGTGGACAACCCCTGCTCTGGTGGAGGTCAGTGATTCCCGACGCAAAGCGATCGACGCGCACGCCGCCGGCAGTTCGAATTCCAAAGCGGCCGACGCCGCCGGACCGCATCCCGCGCGTGATCGCGAACCCGACGCTCGACGATCACCTTGCCGTGATCAGCCGCGCGGTGTTTCAAGCCGGCCTGTCGTGGGCGGCGATCGAGGCCAACTGGGATGCCTATCTCGCGGCCTTCGACCGTTTTTCGGTTTCGGCGGTCGCGGCATACCGCGAGAGCGACGTCGAGCGACTGCTGTCGACCGACCGGCTCGTCCACACGAAGGCGAAGATCGAGGGTACGATCCGCAACGCCCGTTCGCTCGTGGAGTTGGAGCGCGAATTCGGATCGATCGCCGCGTACCAGGCATCATTCGGCGGCGACTATAGCGCCGCGCGCAAAGACGCGCACGGGCGGTTCGCGTTCATGGGCGACCTCAATACCTACTACTGGCGCTTCCGTACCGGCGCCCCGGTCCCCGAACTCGAGACGTGGATGAAGGATCAGGAACGCGATCATCCGCGGATGCGCGAGATGGTCCAGGCCGCGCGCTGACGATCGCCGCCGCGTCGTTCAGACGAGCGTTGCGGGCTCCGCGGGCACGTGCGTCTGGTCGGCGCGGAGCCGCAGGATGAAGGTCGTGCCGTCGCCGGTATCCGGTGCCAGCGACAGCGACCCGCCGGCGCGCTCAAGTGCGCGCTTCGCGATGGCCAAGCCCAGGCCTGAACCTTCGATATCCCCGCGGGTCGTGCCGCGGAAGAAGCGATCGAAGATCGACGTGCGGTCGTCGGGATGGATGCCGGGGCCGCGGTCGCTGATCCCGATTTCGACGCCGCCGTCGACCCGGCGCACGGCGATGCGGATCGGCGCCCCCGGCGCGTATTTGACCGCGTTGTCGATGATGTTGGCGACCGCTTCGTGGATCTCATCACGGTTCCCGATCACGGTCGCATCGACGCCGAGCGCCAGTTCGATCTTCAGATTCGGCATCAGCAAGCGGCGCGAATCGCAGATGTCGTCGAGCAGCGGGCGCAGCGCGAACGGCTCGGCCGGACGCACGTCGTCGCCCTCCATGCGGGCCAGCAGCACGAGATTGTCGATCAGCGTGCGCATCCGCACGCCTTCCAGCGCGATCGAGGAAAAGATGCGGCGCGAGCGCTCGTCGCCGCCGTCGGCCTTGCGGCGCAGGAGATCGATGTAGCCGAGCACGATCGTCAGCGGTGTTCGCAGCTCGTGCCCCGCGTCGGCGACGAACTGCCGCATCTGCGTTTCGGCCTGCCGGCGCTCGGCGAAGGCCGCGGCGACTTGCGCCGAAGCGGCGTTGTAGGCCAGCGCGATCGCGTCGAACTCGCTCTTGCCTGCGACCGCGATCGGCTGCGGATGGAAATCTCGCGCGGCGAACCGCTGCAGGGCATGCGTCACTTCGACCAGCGGCCGCAGCACTTGCGTCGTGATGTAGCGGCCGCTGAACCAGGCCAGCAGTCCGGCGGCCGCGGCGACAATGATCAGGCCGCCCAACAGCCAGGTCGCGACGGCGCCGATCGCGTTGGGGTCCGGCAGCAGGCGGAGATCGCCGCCCACGAACTCGCTGCGAATCAAATGGGTGCCGAACGCGGTGCCCAACGCGAAGCCGAACCGATTTCCGGAAAAGCTCACCTGACGCGGGTCACCGTGCACGACCCCACCGTCGATGACGATCGACGGCGGCGGCGGCTGACCCCGGAGTAGTGGCGGCGGCGGCGACTGCTCGCCCGGGCGCATCATCAGCGGTGTGGCAAAGGCAGCGGACTCTCGGGGCGGAGGACCACCGTGCCCGAGCGGACCCGTGGCGACGATCCTCACACCCGGCGCGTGGGCGCGCTGTTCGAACTCCGAGGCGGCCGAAACGAAGTCCTGATGACGCGCCGCCGCACGCGCGGAAAACGCCTGCGCGTCGCGCGCAACCGCGTCGACGTTGGCCTGCAGCAGGTGGACGTACAACGACAGCGCGGCGACTGAGAACGCGCCCAGCACGATCATCACCAGGGCGATCGCGGCGGCAACGTACCAGCCCGTCAGTCGACGCGCGAAGGAGGTGAACAACGGCGTCAGTGCACGCGCAGCGCGTATCCGGCGCCGCGAATCGTCCGGATCAGCTTCGGTTCGAAGCCGGCGTCGATCTTCGCGCGCAGGTACGAGACGTAGGTTTCGACCGCGCCCGGGCCGACGTCGCGATCGGTTCCCCAGACCAAATCCAGCAGCTGGTCGCGGGTGAACACGCGTTCGGGATTGCGCACGAAGGTCAGCAGCAGCGCGTACTCGCGCGCCGAGAGATCGATGCGCCGGTCACCGCGCTTCACTTCGCGGCGGTCGAGGTCGATCGAAAGGTCGCTGTAGGCGACGATCGACGGCTGCTCGAGCCGCGGACGGCGCAGCGCCGAGTGCAGGCGCGCGACCAGTTCGGTCATCTCGAACGGCTTGGGAATGTAGTCGTCGGCGCCGCGCCGCAGCCCGGTGATCCGGTCGTCGGTGTCGGCCTTCGCGCTGAGCATGAGGATCGGCGCTTCGGTGATCCGGCGCAGCATCGGCAGCAGTTCCAAGCCGTCGACGAAGGGGAGCATCACGTCGAGCACGATCGCATCGGGCCGCCAATCGCGAACCAGCTGTAGGCCGGAGCGGCCGTCGGCGGCGCTCCGCACCTCGAACCCGTCCTCCCCCAACCCCAGTTCGAGCAGTTCCCGCAGGTGACGCTCGTCGTCGATCACGACGACCTTCGCTGTTGCCATCATCGCTATTGTCTCACGCTACTGTCGTACGCTCCCGCCGCCCGTGCCGAGATCGGGCGGGCGGACCACGAAGATCCCGATGCCGGGGGCGTAGTTCAGCGGGTTTCCGCCGCGGCGTCCGCCCGGCCCCGGCGACCCGGCCGGTGAGGGGCTCGCACCCGGAGCCGGAGCCGGAGTCGCCCTTGGCGCCGGCGACGGCGCCAGCTGGACGCCGACCTGCACGTCGTACCCCTTGGCCTTGGCCTCGGCGGTGGTCATGACCGTGCCGTAGGCGCAGGCGGCCAGGGCACGCAGCGGTGCGAGCGCGGCAAGCAGTTCCGGCGCCGGGGTCGCACCGGCGCGCGGGCCGGCATCGGCGGCGTTCGGTCCGACGACGACGCGCGGCTGGAAGCCGCCAGGTCTGCCCGGACCGCCGGGGCCGCCGCCCGGAACGCCGGGGCCGCCGCCCGGACCTCCGGGTCCGCCACCCTCGCCTCCCCCGCCTCCCGGGGGTCCGCCCGCCGGCGGCGCAGGCGCCGCCCCCGCATCGCCGGCGCGGTTGCGGAACAGGCCCTCCGGAATCTTCGGTCCCAGGCCCAGCCACCAGGTCGATCCAGGGCTCCCGTGCGGCGTGACGGTGAGTCCGTCGACGTCGGGCAGCGGGCGGCCCGCCGCATAGGCCGTCGCGGCTGCGCCGATCTGGCCCAGCACCTTAGTGGCGAGGGGACGCAGATCTGCCGTGCACTCCGGCCGGCTGGTCGCGACCGACAGCGGATCGACACCGGCCGGCGGCGGGATGAGGTTCAAGCGGCCGAAGCCCAAGCCGCGCGGCTGCGGACTTGCGGAAGCCGACGCCGACGGTGCGGCCGCGTTGCCCGTTCCGCGCGCCGGCCGCGCGAAGCCCGCGCCCGGCCGCGCGCCGGTGTTAAACGAATAGGTCACCGTGTACTGGCGCGGCGCGTTCGGCCGAGCGGCCTGCAGCAGTTCGCCGCCGCCGCTGAGCGGGATCGGCACCGCATAAAGGAGCGTCGAAAAGTCAGCGCTCTCGGTGTTGAAAAGGTTCGAGGCGAAAACGGTGACGCGTCCGATGCCGAGCGTGTGCGACAAGCCTGCATTGACGAGCGTGTACGGCGAGATGTACTGATTGTTGTTCGGACCGACGTAGTGCGCGTTGAGCAGCATCTCGAGCCCGGCCGGGGCGTACAGTGCATCGACGGTGAGGTTACCGGTGTGCAGCGGGCGCCCCGGGAGCTGCGCACCGAGAATCAGCGTGCTGTCGAGACCCGTGTAGCGCGGATCGGCGGCGGTGACGTCGGCGCCGCTGGTCGTGTACGACGGAATCACGACGACGTTTTTTCCGATACCGATGTTCGCCGTCGCGGTGAAGCCTTGGTAGACGCGGGTCGTGCCGCCGATCGGCTGCGAGACGTAGAGATTCGGATAGACGGCGGTACCGGCCGGCGCGCCGCAGACGTTGTTGAAATAGCCGGTGACGGCCTGATAGAACGGATTGGTCGGATCGCTCAGGCCGAGGCTGTCGCCGGTGACGGTCGCGTTCACGAGCTGGCCGCCTTGCGTCTGCCGGTAGGTGTCGAGCGAGAACTGTCCGTGCCCCCATTGATGCGTCCATGAGACGTCGTAGCTCGCCGCGGACTGATGCGAGGGCAGGTCTCCGGGTCCGCTGACGATCGCGGTACCTGCGTCGCAATTGACGCGCGCCGACTGCGGATCGCTGAACGAACGCACCAGGCCGTTGGCCGGCTGCGAGCTTCCGAACGAAAGCGACGCGTTGTAGGTGTCGGACGAGACCGGCCGCCAGTTGGAGCTGAACCCGAACAGGATCGACGAGCCGGCGCCCGAGGTCCCCGCGTATGACAGGTTGGGGCCGACCGCCAATTTGTCGTTGACCTTGTACGAGTCGGAGAGCTGGATCTGCCGCGATGCGGTATCAAACGTCGAGGGCATCACGAAGCCTTCACCGCCGACCAGCGGCGTGAAGGTGGTGATGCCGGCGTAGGTCGAGCCCGACAGCGTGAAGGTGTGTTTGCCGCGGGTCGTCGTCGCCTGAGCGGCGATGCCGCGCGCCAGCGAGCCGTTGACCGAGGCGAGCGGGTTGCGGGTCGGAACTTCGCTCGAGAACGGGCAGATGATGATCTGGCCCGGAAGCTGGCCGGGGCACTCCAGCACGTAGCGGTTGATGTCGTTTGAGAGCGAGGTATTGTTGTTGACGTAGCCGGTGACCGTCACCGCGGTGTCGCCGATGAGCGACTGCACCGTGCCGTACGCGAACTGGAATTTGCCGCTCGATCCGTTGTCGGGACCGACCCCGCAGGGCAGGGGCGTCACAAACTGCGTGCACAGCGCCGAGGTAGCTTGATTGTTCTGCAGCGCCGTGAACATCAGCGTCGTGCGGTCATCCATGGCGTAGCGAAGTTTGAGGAAATCCCCGATGTTCGCGCTCTCGCCGCCGTGGACGTAGTCGAGGCCGCTCGAATCGAGATAGTCCTGGAAGGTCAGCGGGTTGTCGCCGGCGCGCTTGGTATGCAGGATCGCGATGCCGAGTTTGCCGATCGACCCCGTCTCACCGAGCTGATAGTTATATTTGTCGAAGGTCCCGTACGACGAACCAAAACGCGACTGCCAGGTCTGCGTCGGCTGTAGGGTGCGAAAGTTCACCGATCCGCCGAGGGCTCCGGCCGTGGCGCCGAAACTGACGCCGGCGCCTGTAAAGAGGTCGGTATTGATCGCCCGCAGGTTCGTGGCCGCCCCGGGCGCCCCCAGCGGGATGCCGTCCAGCGTGATGGCGGTCTGCGATTCGTCGTGGCCGCGCAGGGAGATCGTCTGGGGAGCGTTGGGATCGTTGGAGTCCTGCGTGACGTCGACGCCGCCGATCGTCGAGAGCGCGTCGGTGAGCGAGTCGGAGATTTTTCGCACCGGGCTGTTGTCGTCGACGTCGGTCGTGGTCACGATCACGCGCGCACGCACGGAGCCGATGATCTTGTAGCTGCCGTTGTCAGTCCCCGACGCGGCCGAGTCGGAGGGGGGACGGATGCCGAGGTCGACGTCGACGTCGACTTGCTTGTTGCCGAGCACTTCGAACTGCGACGAGGTGACCCCGGCGAAACCGCTCTTCGAGACGCGCACGCGGTACAGTCCGCTCGGGACGTCCGTGTACTTCACGATCCCGCTCTTGGTCGTCAGCGCGCTGGCGACGGTCGGGCCGATCAGGAACACGCGCGCGTCGGCGAGCACCTGCTGCGCGGCCGCATCGCGGACGGTGATCTGGATGATGCCCGTGTCGCTGGAACTCTGCGCCGCGGCAGGCTGCAGCGTCCCGCCCAGCAGAGAACACACCAAGACAAGCGCCGGCCAGCAACGCGCGCTGCGTCCCTTCATCGAGCGAAATCCTGGCATTGCGTTCTGTGGACTCCCTGAGAACGCGCCCCCGCGCTCAGGCTCTCACCGCGCTCTCAGCGATCGCGGCGAGAAAGCGGGTCCCGAAATCCGCAAGCTTCTTTTCCCCGACGCCGCTGATGGCGCGCAGCTGAGCGGGCGTGCGCGGCAACTCGCGCGCCATCGCGCGCAGGACGGCGTCGCTGAATACGACGTATGGAGGGACGTCGCGCTCTGCTGCGATCTGGCGGCGCAGCGCGCGCAGCGTGCCGAACACGTCGCGGTCGTAACGTTCGTCATCCGAAGCGGTTGCCGGGCGGGCGCGACGCCCGCCGGCGACGGCAGCGACCGCTTCCCGCACCAGTACCGGCGTTCGCTCGAGCAGCGTCCGGCGGCCGAGATCCGTCAGCGCGACGACGTTGTGGTGAGCGGCGTCCTGGGCGATCAGTCCCAGCCGGAACAGTTCGTCAGCGAGATGCCGCCAGGTCCGCCGGTCGCGCTCTTTGCCGATGCCGTAGGTCGAGAGGCGGTCGTGGTACCAACGCTCGATCTTTTCGGTCTTGGCGCCGACGAGGACGTCGACGACGTGCGCGATGCCGACCCCGTATCCGTGCGCCTCGCGGATGCGGTAGATGCACGACAGCAGCTTCTGCGCGTCGAGCGTCGCATCGTACGATGTCCGCGGCTCCAGACAGTTGTCGCACGCCCCGCAGTGCTCGGCGGGATAGTCCTCGCCGAAGTAGGCCAGCAGCTCGCGCCGCCGGCAGCCGTTCGAGTAGGCGTAGCGCACCAGGCGCTCGAGCTGCGTGCGCGCCGCCGCCCGTTCCGCCGGAGGCTTCTCCTCGATGAAGCGCTCGCTGCGTGCCAGATCGCCGTAGGTGAAGAACCAGGCGCAGTCGGCGGCGAGGCCGTCCCGCCCGGCGCGCCCGGTTTCCTGGTAGTAACCCTCGAGGCCGCGCGGCATGTCCCAGTGCACGACGAAGCGCACGTTCGACTTGTCGATTCCCATCCCGAACGCGATCGTCGCGCACATGACGCGCACGTCGTCGCGAATGAAACGCTCCTGGCGCTGCGCGCGCGTCGCCGCATCCAGCCCGGCGTGATACGCCAGCGCCGGGATTCCGTGCGCCGTCAATGCGTCGGCCAGCTTGTCGGCGTTCGCGCGGCTGCCGGCGTAGATGATACCGGCATCTTCGTCCGGCCGCGCGCGCAGCCAGCCGATCAAGCCGTCGGCGCTGCGCGCCGTGTGCAGGACCCGGTAGGTGAGATTGGGCCGGTCGAACGACGCCACGTGGACCGCCGGCCGGCGCAGTCCGAGCTGCGCCACCACGTCGTCGCGCACGTTCGCCGTCGCCGTGGCGGTGAAGGCGCAGAACGGCAGTGCCGGAAAGCGCGCGCGCAGCGACGCGATGCGCCGGTATTCGGGCCGGAAATCATGGCCCCATTCGCTGATGCAATGCGCCTCGTCGACAATGAAGCGGACGACACCCCAGCGTTCCAAATCGTCGGCGAAGCCGGCCAGCGTCAGACGTTCCGGCGCGACGTAGAGGAGTTTGTACGCGCCGCGTTCCAGCCCGGCCAGCCGCTTTTGGAGTTCCGGCCACGCCAGCGATGAATTGAGCGCCGTCGCCGGGATGCCGGCCGTATCGAGCGCGTCGACTTGGTCCTTCATCAGCGCGATCAGCGGCGAGACGACGACGGTCAGACCGTCGCTCAGCACCGCGGGCAGCTGATAGCACAGCGACTTGCCGCCGCCGGTCGGCAGGAGCGCGAAGACGTCACGGCCGGCGAGAACGTCGCGTACGATCGCTTCCTGCGCCGGCCGGAACGACGGAAAGCCAAACCAGCGCTCGAGCGCAGCGCGCAATTCCGTCGCGGAGACCATCGCGGTCATCACTTCGCCGCGGCGTTCGAACGGCCCGGCGCCGCGCGCGTGAAGAACACCGGGAAGTCGGGACGCTCGCGGCGTACAAGGGCGAATTCGATCGGGCGTTGTCGCATGGAGGGTGTGCTTTGCGACGTGGGGCCTTTCTTCGTCAATTGGCCGAGTGGTCGGAGCGGCCGTGCCTGCTCACGATTTCGGTTCCCTCGGTATCGAGCCGCTTGCGCATGACCGGCATCTTGCGCGCGTATTACAGTCTCGCGTCGATGCACGGCTGGGCGTTGGTGCCGCCGCAGCAGCACGGCGGCTTCGCGACCATGCGCATGACGCAGCTCTGGTTCGACCAGGCCACCATGCGTGCGGTGCTCGTCGACGGGCAGGCACGGCGGCTGCGCTACGTCTTGCGCGCGGACGCCGTCTTCACGATCGAGCGCGATGATGCGCTGCTGACGGCGCCGCCGCGATCGATCCGCGGCGGACGCTATCTCTACGTCGGCGGCCGGCGCCGGCGGGTCCCGGAGCCGTGGATGCTCGCCTGAGCGCTCGCGATGGTACTCGGACGAGAGGAAATCCGGTTCCCGCGCGCTACCATCGAAGGCTCAATGTTCGTCCTTTTCGTCCTCGCGCTCGAAGCGCTGGCGTGCATTCGCGTCGTGGTGCGTTTGGTGCGTACCGCGGGCGGGACGCCGGTTCGAGCCGCAATCGACCCGTCGGGTGAGACGATCGCGGCGATCGTTCCCGTGCTCGACGAAGAGGCGCGGCTCGGACCGTGTTTGGCCGCACTGCTTGCGAGCAGCGGTCCGCTCACCGAGATCGTCGTCGTCGACGGGGGCTCGTCCGACGGCACGCGCGATCTCGTGCGCGCCGCCGCGACGCACGATCCACGGCTGCGCTTGATCGAGGCCGGTCCGCCGCCGGCCGGCTGGAACGGGAAAGCGTGGAACCTCGAGCGGGGGTTGCGCGCGGTCGACGCTGATTGGATCGCGACCGTCGATGCCGATGCGCGGGTGGGGCCGGAACTGATCGCCGGCGCGGCGGCTCGCGCGTCGCGCGATGGTTTGGCTGCGCTCAGCATCGCGACCCGCCAGCTGCTAGGTGACTTCGGCTCGGCGCTGCTCCATCCGGCGCTGCTGACCACCCTGGTCTATCGCGCCGGTCTTCCGAACGTCGCGACCGGACGCCCGAGCGCGGTCCAGGCGAACGGCCAAGTCTTCGTCGCACGACGGGACGCACTTGTCGCGGCGGATGCTTTTCGCACCGCGCGCGCGTCGCGCTGTGAAGACGTCACCGCTGCGCGCGCGCTCGCCGCGGCCGGGGGCCGAGTCGGCTTTTACGAAGGCAACGCCGAGGTGCGCATGTACGACTCATGGCGCGACTGCGCGGCGAACTGGCCGCGCTCGCTGACGCTGCGCGACCACTTCACCTCCGGCGCGCAGACCTGGCCGGCGTTGGCCGACGTGCTCTTCGCCCAAGCCCTTCCGCTCCCGACGTTGGTGCTGCTGCTCGTCGCCGGCGACGGCATCCCGGGGCTGCGGCTTGCGCGCACCCTGGCACTGGGACTCGTGATGGTGCGGCTGGGCGTGCTGGCCGGGACGCGTCGCGCCTACCCGGGCGTCTCACTCGCCTACTGGCTCTCGCCGCTCGCGGATCTTCCCGCGCTCGCGCTGCTCGTCCGCAGCGCGCTGCGCCGCCGGCACCGCTGGCGCGGGCGGCTGCTCGTCGACGAGAGCGCCGCCTGAAACCGTATCCGACCGTCGCGATGCGCGGCCTGCGCGTGCTCGCGGGTGCGTCGCTGCGCCGCCACGGCGCGGCAGTCTCGGTCGAGGGCTGCGAGCACCTGCCGCGGTCGGGCGCGGTGCTCATCGTCGCGCACCACTATCACCATCTGCTCGACGGCGCGCTGCTGCTCGCGCGACTCCCCCGTCCGGTGCACATCCTCGTCGCGCTGGACTGGGTGCGGAGCCGCTCGCAGCGCGTGTGGATGGAGCGCGCGTGCCGGTCGGCGCGCTGGCCCGTCATTTTGCGTCCGGCGCAGGCTACGGTGCCGGGCGTGTTCGATTCCGGCGACGTCAGGCGCTATCTGCGCCGCGGCCTGCGCGACGCCGTCGAGCTGCTGCGCGAGGGCTTGCCCGGCGTCACCGACGAGACCGTGAAGCACTCCACCGTCAGGGCATTGCCGCCGCCCGTGAAATTGGACGCCGACGACCAGGCGCTGCTGGACCAGGTGATCGGCTACTACCACGAGAGCTTGAAGAAGAGTCCCGAGGCGCTGGGCTATTTGCAGCGGCGCGGGATCGACCGGAGCGAGGCCATCGAGCGCTTCAAGCTCGGCTTCGCCGACCGCACGCTGGGCCTTCGCCTTCCCAACAAGCAGCGCAAGGACGGGGCCGATATCCGCGCCCGCCTCGAAAAGATCGGTCTGTATCGCGAGAGCGGGCACGAACACTTCAACGGCT
>PMOG01000283.1 GCA_003161555.1 Vulcanimicrobiota bacterium
TGCTCGACGCCGACGACGGTCGCCACCGCGACGCGCTGCCCTTCGCGCCGCCAGCGCTCGATCGTATCGAGGATCTCGATCATCGCAGCTTCCCTTCGATGGCGTCGGCCACTGCGGCCAGCGTTCGCAGGCTGTGACCCGACACGAACGCGTCGAGATACGGTAGCGCGGCCGCCATCCCTCGCGCCAGCGGCTCGTAGGCCGCATGCCGCTTGTGCGGGTTCACCCAGACGATCCGCCGGGCCAGCCGCCTCAGACGCGCCATCTCGGCACCCACCAGCGCCGGGTCTTCGCGCTCCCACCCGTCCGACAGGATGACGACCGTGCCCCCGCGAGCGGCGCCGCGTACCGCGTACCGATCGTTGAAGGCCCGCAGCGCGGCGCCGATGCGCGTTCCGCCGCCGAAGTCGAGCACCGTCTCGCCGACGGCGCGCATCAGCTCGTCGGTGCTGCCGGCAAGCAGCGGCGTGAGGTCCGTGAGGCGCGTCGCGAAGGCGAACGCGCGGACGGCCGGGCGTGCCGTCGCGGTGACGCGCGCGTATTGGATCAACGCGCGCGCGAACGGCGTCATCGATCCGGAGACGTCGATGAGGAAAACCAGCGGCCGCACGCGGTCGCGGCGGGCCGTGGCGCGGCGGCGAATCAGTTCGCCGGCCGTGCGGGCCGCGCCGCGCAGCGTACCGCGAAAGTCGAAGCGGTCGCCATGCGGTTCCGCGCGGCGGCGTCGCGAGGGACGGGTCTCGACCGCGGTGCGCAGCCGTGCGATCAGACGCAGAACTGCCGTCCGCTCGCTCTCGCTCAGCTCGTCGAAGCTGAGCTCGCGCAGCGTCTCCTCGCTCGAGGCCGGGATCCACTGCACCGGCGCGCGGGCTGCGTCGGCGGCGCCGGCCGGGCGTTCGGAGGGTGGCGGCGGCAGCATCTCGGCTTGCGGGCGTTCTTCGGGCGGTGCGACTGGTTCGGGCTGCGCGACCGGCGCGAAAAGCGTGCCGTCGGGGGCCGGTCCGAAAAAATCCGCAAACGCGGCATGAAAGGGCGGCAGGTCGTCGATGGAAGGCAGCATCGCCGCGCGGGCCTGCCAGTACAGGGCCGTCAACGATGCCGGGGGCAGCGTCACGAGGACCTCGGCGAACGTACGCGCCCGCCGCGTGCCGGCCCCGACGCCGCGTACGCGCAGCGCGGCGTCGAATCCGGCGGCCAGCGCGGCTGCGTCGTTCAAGCCAGGCCGTCGTCCGCGGCGGCGGCGAGAATTTCGGCCGCGGCGCCGCGCGCCCACGCAATGTCCTCCGGATACTTGAGGACGGCGCCCAGCGAACGCACGAAGGTGTCCGCATCGAGATGCCGCGCGCCCAGCAGGCCGGCGGTCTGCGCCCAATCCAGCGATTCGGCGATACCGGGCGGCTTGCGGAGCGAACCGCTGCGCAGGGCGGCCGCAGCGCGGGCGACGTCGCCGGCGAGCCGCGGTTCCAAGGCCGGCAAGTGCAGCCTCAGGATCTCGATCTCGCGCGCGACCGACGGGTGGTCGATCCAGTGATAGAAGCAGCGGCGCTTGAGGGCATCGTGCAAGTCGCGCGTCCGGTTCGAGGTGAGGACGACCAGCGGCCGGTGGACGGCCGACAGCGTCCCGCGTTCCGGGATCGAGAGCGCGAAGTCCGACAGAAACTCGAGCAGGAACGCCTCGAACTCGTCGTCGGCGCGATCGATCTCGTCGATCAGCAGCACGACGCCGCGGTCGCGGGTCGCGCCCAGCGCCTCCAGCAGCGGCCGGCGGATCAGGAAATCATCGCCGTACAGGTCGGGGGTGGCCGCGCGATTGGCCTCGGCCGCCCGAATGGCAAGCAGCTGTTTCCCGTAGTTCCAGTCGTATGCTGCTGCCGCTAGGTCCAGTCCCTCGTAGCATTGGAGACGGAGCAGCCGGGCGTCGAACACCCTCGCGAGCGCGCGCGCCGCGTCGGTTTTGCCGACACCGGCGTCGCCTTCGAGCAGGACGGCACGTTCGAGTGTGACCGCGCAGGCCAGCGCCGTCGCAAGTCCCTCATCGGCGACGTAGCCGGCGGCGCGCAGGCGCTGCTGCAGATCCACGACGACGATCGGGGCGGACATGAGATTCATCTTTGGTCCGCGGCAAGGAATATCCGGTTCCGCACGGTAGCGTACTCGCCCCCGGGGCTCGGAGAAAGTTGGGTTCGCATGAACGTTGACCTCACGGTGAACGGAGAGACGGCGGTGTTGGACGTCGAGCCGCGCCTGCTGCTCGTGCACGCGTTGCGCGACAATCTCGGACTGACCGGCACGCACGTGGGCTGCGACACGTCGAGCTGCGGCGCGTGCACGGTGCTGCTCGACGGCGTTTCGGTCAAGAGCTGTACTGTGTTCGCCGTTCAGGCCTCCGGTCACGTGGTCACGACGATCGAGGGAATCGGCGACGCCGACGAACTGCACCCGATGCAGGAAGCGTTCTGGTCGTCGCACGGTCTGCAGTGCGGCTACTGCACGACCGGGATGATCGTCAGCGCCGTTGACCTGCTGCAGCGCAACCCCGACCCGAGCGACGACGAGATTCGCGCCGGCCTCGAAGGCAATCTGTGCCGTTGCACCGGCTACGAGAACATCGTGACCGCGGTGCGCGCCGCCGGCCGGGCGATGCGCGACGGCGCGGCGCGGCACAGCGTGCGCGAACTGATGCCGCTCCATGGGCCTACCTTGGAGCCGCCGCCCAGCGGCGAGGGCATCATCCCGCCGCAATTTCAGGAAGCGGGCCGCTGATGGCGTTCACGGCCATGGTCGGCGCGCGAATCCGCCGCCGCGAAGATCCCCGCCTCATCACCGGACGCGCCACCTATACCGACGACGTGCGGCTGGTGGGGACGGTGTACGCCGCCTTCGTGCGCAGTCCGTACGCGCACGCCAAGATCCGCAGCGTCGACCTCGGTCCGGCGCTCGCGCATCCGGCTGTGGTCGCCGCGTATTCGGGTCACGATCTGCATCACGCCCACGGTCTCAAGACGTCGCTGCCGGTCGCGCACAAGATGCCCGACCTGCTGACCCCGCCGCACTACTTGCTGGCATTCGACGAGGTGCGCGTCGTCGGCGAAGCGGTCGCAATCGTGATTGCGAAAACGCAGTACGCTGCGCGCGACGCGGCCGAACTGGTCGAGGTCGCGTACGATGAATTGCCGGTAGTGGTCGATCCGCTGCTGGCCATGGTCGGGCCGCCCTACGTTCACGAATCGCTCGGAACCAACGTCGCCTTCCGGATGCCGCTGCGAGCCGGCGACCCGGACCGCGCCTTTGCCGAAGCCGACGAGATCATCAAGCAGCGCATCGTCAACCAGCGCCTGGCACCGGTGCCGATCGAGCCCCGCTCGATGATTTCGAGCTGGGACGAAGGCATGCAGCAGCTCACGCTGTACTCCGCAACGCAGATCCCGCATCTGCTGCGCACGCAGCTCTCGATCGTGCTGGGGCTGCCCGAAAACCACATTCGGACGATCGCGCCGGAAGTCGGCGGCGGCTTCGGCGCCAAGCTCAACGTGTACGCCGAGGAAGCCGTCATCGGCTGGGCCTCGATGCAGCTCGAACGCCCGGTCAAGTACGTCGAAACGCGTTCCGAGTGCTTTCAGGCGATGATCCACGGTCGCGATCAGGTGGACGACCTCGAGATCGCCTGCACGAAAGACGGCACGATCACCGGGCTGCGGCTGCGGATCGTCGGCAACCTGGGAGCGTATCACCAACTGCTCACGCCGGTCGTCCCGACGCTCACGCTGCTGATGGCGCTGGGCTGTTACCGCATCGCGAACCTCGACGCCGAGGTCGTCGGCGTGTTCACGAACACGATGTCGACCGACGCCTACCGCGGCGCGGGCCGCCCGGAGGCAACGTTCTTCATCGAGCGGGCGATCGACATGGTCGCGCAGCGCCTGGGACTCGACCCGGTCGAGGTGCGGCGCAAGAACTTCATCGCTTCAACCTCGTTTCCGCACACGATGCCGACCGGACTGACCTACGACTCCGGTGACTACGAAACGACGATGGACAAGGCGCTCAAGATCGTCGATTATGCCGGCCTGCGCGCGCGGCAGGCGGCGCTGCGCAAGGAAGGGCGCTATCTCGGCATCGGGCTCTCGACGTACGTCGAGGTGTGCGGCATGGGTCCCTCGGCGGCGATGGCGGCCGGCGGCTGGGATTCGGCGACGATCCGCATCGAGCCGACCGGCAGCATCACCGTCCTCACCGGCATCTCACCGCACGGACAGGGGCAAGAAACGACCTTCGCCCAGATCGTCGCCGACGAACTCGGCGTTCCGATCGATCACGTCAGCATCATCCACGGCGATACCGACAAAGTGCAGTACGGCATCGGGACCTTCGGTTCGCGCGGAACCGCGGTCGGCGGCGCCGCGCTCAAGCTGGCGATCGAGACGATTCAGGCCAAGGCGATCACGATCGCCGCGCATCAGTGGGAAGCCAACCCGGACGATCTGGAGTATCGCGAGGGCAAGATCGGCGTGAAGGGCGATCCGTCGAAGTCGATGACGACGGCCGAAGCCGGCTTCCTCGCGTTCATGGGCGATCATCTGCCGCCGGGTCTCGAGCCGGGCCTCGATGCGACGCGGCGGTTCGAGCCGCCGAACTTCGTGTTCCCGTTCGGCACCCACGTCTGCGTGGTCGAGGTCGACGCGCGGACGGGCGAAGTAAAGGTCGAAAAATACCTCGCGGTCGACGACTGCGGCCCGCTGATCAACCCGATGATCGTCGAAGGTCAGGTGCACGGCGGCATCGCGCAAGGCATGGCGCAGGCGCTGTTCGAGGAAGTGGTCTACGACGAACGCGGGCAGCTGATCACCGGGACGCTGATGGACTACGCGATCCCGCACGCCGAACAGCTGCCGCACTTTCAGCTCGACCACACCGTGACGCCGACGACCGTCAACCCGCTGGGGATCAAAGGCGTCGGCGAGGCCGGCACGATCGGGTCGACTCCCGCGGTCGTCAACGCGGTCATCGACGCGCTGGCCCCGTTCGGGGTCGTGCACATCGACATGCCGCTGCGTCCGGAGAAACTCTGGTCGGCGATGCACGGCGCATCGAATGGGGTGACGCGATGATCCCGGTTGCTTTCGATTACGTCCGCGCGACCAGCGTCGACGATGCCGTCCGGCTGCTGCGCGAGCATGGCGACGACGCCAAGCTGCTGGCCGGCGGCCATAGTCTCATTCCAATGATGAAACTGCGTCTGGCGACGCCCGCGACGCTGATCGACATCAGCGGGATCCCGCAGCTCAACACGGTCGCCGTGAACGGGGGCCGCATCACGATCGGCGCGCTGACGACGCATGCGGCGCTGGCTGCGAGCGACGCGCTGCGCGCGAGCGCGCCGGTGCTCTGGGACGCCGCCAACCAGCTCGGCGATCCGCAGGTGCGCAACCGGGGCACGATCGGCGGCGCATCCGCGCACGGCGACCCGGCCGCCGACTATCCCGCCGCGCTGCTGGCGCTCGACGCGACCTTCACCATCGCCGGTGCCGGCGGCGAGCGGCAGATAGGCGCCGGAGACTTCTTCCGCGGGATGTTCGAGACGGCGCTCGCGAGCACGGACGTGCTGACCGCGATCGCGTTCGACGCGGCGCCCGCGTCGGCGTACGTCAAGTTCCATCACCCCGCCTCGCACTACGCGGTCGTCGGCGCGGCGGCGGTGCTGACGATGAACGGCGGGACGATCGGTGCCGCGCGGATCGCGCTGAGCGGTATCGGCGACGCCGCATTCCGGGCCGGCAGCGTCGAGTCGGCCCTGACGCAGGTCGACACGGCGGACAGCGCGGCGGTCCGGGCGGCTTGCGCCGGTGCCGCCGCCGGCAGCGAGGCGCGCTCCGACACCTTCGCCTCGGGTGCGTATCGGGCCGCGATGGCCGACGTCTTCGCGGCGCGCGCGGTCGCGCTCGCCGCCGGCCGCACCAAAACTCGCCGATGACCAGAGCCGCGTTGTCCCTTCCGCAACTGCTTTCCGCCGTCGCGCTCGTGGGGGCGCTCGGCTTCGCGCCGGTATTCGCCGCCGCGGCGACGTTTCAAATCTCGTCGCCGGCGTTCGCCGACGGCGACATGCTGCCCGTGACGTTCGCGTTCGAAGGAATCGGGTCCGACAACACCCCGTGCGGCGGCTCGGGACAATCGCCGCCGCTTTCCTGGACCGGCGCTCCGGACGGAACCAACAGCTTCGCCGTGACGGCCTTCGATCCGGACGGCCTCAACGGCCTGGGCGTCGTACACTGGGTGCTCTACGGCATCCCGGCGTCGGTATCGGCGCTGCCCCAAGGAGCCGGAACGCCATCGGCCCAGATGTACGTGAGCGGTATTCAACAGTTCGGCACGAGGGGATTTCGCGGTTTCTGTCCGCCGAAGGGACAATCGCTTCACCACTACCTGCTGACCGTCTACGCGCTCGACCTCGCGCCGGACGCGCTGAAGCCCGGTCTCACGCGCGCCGACTTGCTGACCGCGCTGGGCGGGCACGTCCTGCGCGCATCGAGCATCGTCGGGCGCTTCGGCCGCTAGGGTAAACCGGGACCGGTGACGGCTCGGGCCGAACGCCCGAGGCCGCCATCATGGAAGTCCTGCGTTTCTCGAATCTCGCCCGGCATTACGGTGCGCACGAGGTCTTCAGCGACCTCGCCGGCGTGATCCGCGACGGCGACCGCATCGGCCTGGTCGGGCCGAACGGCGCCGGGAAATCGACGCTGGTGCGGCTGCTCGCCGGTCGCGACGAACCCGACGAGGGCACGATCGTGCGAGCGCGCGAGCGGCGACTCGGCTATCTCGCGCAGGATGCGGCCGAACGCGGCCCGCAGTCGCTGCGCGCCGCGTTCGATGAAGCGCTGGCGGCCGGTAACGCCGCCGAATGGGAGATGCGCGCGACGCTGAACCGGTTCGACTTCGGCGAGGCGGATCTCGACCGGCCGCTGACGACGTTTTCCGGCGGCCAGCGCACGCGGGCGCTGCTGGCTCGCACGCTTCTCGAAAGCCCGGACTGGCTGATCCTCGACGAGCCGACCAACCACCTCGACCTCGACACGGTACGGTGGCTGGAGACGTACGTGGCGCGCGATCCGCGCGCGTTCGTCATCGTCTCGCACGACCGCTATTTTCTCGAGACGGTCAGCACCGCGATCTGGGAGCTCGACCGCGGCGAACTGACGATCTACGACGTGCAGCCGGGCCGCGCGTACAGCGACTATCTGGTGCAGCGCGAAACGCTGCGCGAGCAGCAGCGCCGCGACTACGCGGCGTTCGCCGCCGAGCGCTCGCGGCAGAAGGGCGTCATCGCCGAGCTGCGCACGCACGGTTCCCACAACTACAGCCACGTACGCAGCCGCGAGAAGGCCTTTGCGAAACTGGCCGAGGTCGCGGCGCCGCCGCCCGAGCGGCGCGCGATCTCGGTCGCGCTGCGCGCCGCGCGGCGCGCGACCGGCGGTCCGGCCGTCGACGTCAAAGGCCTGACCAAGGCCTACGACCGGACGCTCTTCGCCGACGTAACCGCGCACTTCGTGCGCGGCGACCGGATCGCGATCGTCGGACCGAACGGGGCCGGAAAATCGACTTTTCTCCGCATCCTGGCCGGCGAACAGCAGCCCGACCGCGGCAGCGTGCGATACGGTACCGGACTGCGCACGGCAAGCTACGCCCAGACGACGGTCGACGATCTGCCCTCGGGTGCGACCGCCGCCGAGGCGGTGCAGCAGATGGGGGTCACCGCCGAGGAAGCGCGATCGCTGCTGGGCCGGCTGAACCTGGGCGGCGATGCGGTCGACAAAGCCGTCGATGCGTTCTCCGGCGGAGAGCGACGGCGGATCATGCTGGCGCGCCTGATGGCGCAGCGCGCGGACTGCCTGTTTCTCGACGAGCCGACCAACGATCTCGACATTCCGAGTCGCGAAGCGCTCGAAGACGTGCTGGCGAGTTACGATGGCGCGTTGTTCGTCGTCTCGCACGACCGGTATCTGCTCAAACGCCTCGCCGAACGCGTGGTAACGATACGGGACGGCGCGGCGACCGTCGTCGATGCCGACTACGCGACCTACGAGCAGCGGATGCACCAGCAGAAGCAGGGCGACGGGCCCGGACGCGATGCGGCGCGAGCCAAGCCTGCGACGCCGGCACGTCCCTCCGGTCACGAAGCGAAGCTCGAGCTGGGCCGCCGCCGCCGCGCGCTCGAAGAAGCTGAGAAGCGCGTCGCCGAGCTCGACCGCGAGAAGGGTGAGCTCGAGCGATTGTTCGCCGCGCCGGGCCTCTACGACGACCCTGAGGAGATCGCGCGCCTCGGTCGCCGGATGGATGCCGTCAACGCCGAGAGCGAGGCCGCGATGGAAGCGTGGGAGGTCGCGACGGAGGCCTTGGAGGGCTGGGGCGGCGCTCTGGAATCGGCCCCGTAGACCCCGTCGCGGCAGAAACGATTCGCGGCGATTCGGGTTGAAGGAACGTATCGTGCTGGGGGATTTCTTTCCGCTCGTCGGCTCGTGGTTTGCGGACCGCTATGGCGAGCCGACCGAGCCGCAGATCCAAGGTTGGCCGCTCATCCGGGCAGGCCGCGACGTGCTCATTTCCGCTCCCACCGGCTCGGGGAAGACGCTGGCCGCCTTCACCCACGCTCTGGACGATTTGGTGCGCCGCGCGGCGGCCGGGACGCTGCCCGACCAGACCCTCGTCGTCTACGTCTCACCGCTCAAGGCGCTGACCAACGACGTCCGCAAGAACCTCGAGACGCCGCTGGGCGAACTGCTCGCGCTGGCCGGCGAACGCAGGCTCGAGCTGGCCCCGATCCGCACCGCGACGCGCACCGGCGACACGACGCCGGCCGAGCGCGCGCGCATGCTGCGCAAGCCGCCGCACGTGCTGGTCACCACGCCCGAATCGCTGTACATCCTGATGACGGCCGAGAAGTCGCGCGCCCTGTTCGCCGGCGTCGAAACGGTGATCGTCGACGAGATCCACGCCATGGCCGCCAGCAAGCGCGGCGCCCACGTGGCGCTGACCCTGGCCCGGCTCGACGCTTTCGTGCAGGCGCGGGGCGGGAAGAAACCGCAGTGCATCGGCCTCTCCGCGACGATTCGTCCGCTCGCGCCCGTCGCCGAATTCCTCAGTCCGAAAGCCAAGATCATCGACGTCGGCAGCCGCCGCGAGATGGGGCTCGAAGTCAAAGTCCCCGCTGAAGAACTCGGCGCCGTCGCGAGCAACGAGATGTGGGGCGAGATCTACCAAACGCTCGCCGGCCTGATCCAAGAAAATCGCACGACGCTCATCTTCGTCCCGACCCGCCGCATGAGCGAACGCGTGGCATTCAACCTGACCGACCTTCTCGGCGAGGGTCAGGTGATGCCCCATCATGGCAGCCTCGCGCGCGAAGCGCGCTTCGAGGCCGAGAACAAACTCAAAAACGGCGAACTCAAAGCCGTCGTCGCGACCGCCTCGCTCGAACTCGGCATCGACATCGGAACGATCGATCTCGTCGTGCAACTCGGCAGCCCGCGCTCGATCGCGACGGGCCTCCAGCGCGTCGGGCGCTCGGGCCACTGGGTCGGTGCCAAACCGCAAGGCAAGATCTTCGCGACCACGCGCGACGAGCTGGTCGAGTGCGCGGCGCTCGTCCGCAGCATGCGCGGCGGCGCGATCGACGCGCTCACGATCCCGAACGCGCCGCTCGACATCCTCGCGCAGCAAATCGTCGCCGCCTGCGCGACAAAAGACTGGACCTCGGCCGAACTCTACGCGCTCGTCCGCGAAGCCTATCCGTATAAGAACCTGCCACGCCAAGATTTCGACGAGGTCGTCTCGATGCTCGCCGACGGCATCGCGACCGCCCGCGGCCGCAGCGGGACGTTCTTGCACTTCGATCGCGTCAACGACATCCTGCGCGGCCGTCGCGGCGCTCGTATGGCCGCGATCACCTGCGGCGGCGCAATCCCCGACGTCGCGAACTATCGCGTGATCGCCGAACCCGACGGCCACCTCGTCGGCACGCTCGACGAGGATTTCGCGATCGAGAGCATGGCCGGTGATATCTTCTTGCTCGGCACGACGTCGTGGAGGATACGGCGGGTGGAAGCCGGTGCGGTACGAGTAGAAGACGCGCATGGCGCGCCGCCTTCGATCCCGTTCTGGAATGGTGAAGGCCTCGGGCGCACGATCGAGCTTTCGCACGAAGTTTCGGCACTCCGCGTCGCGATCGACGAACGCTCCGACGACGCGGCGATCGAGCTCCTCACCACCGAATGCGGACTCGACAAATCCGGCGCCGAGCAAGTGGTCGCGTACGTCCGCTCCGGCAAGGCCGCGCTCGGCGTCGTTCCTACCAAAGACACGATCGTCGCCGAGCGCTTCTTCGACGAAGGCGGCGGGATGCAACTGATCCTGCACACGCCCTTCGGCGCGCGGATCAACCGTGCGTGGGGTCTCGCGCTGCGCAAGAAATTCTGCGTGACGTTCAACTTCGAATTGCAATCGGCCGCGACCGACAACGGCATCGTAATCTCGCTCGCCGAGCAGCACGCCTTTCCGCTTGCCGCGGTGTTCGAATACGTGAAATCGCAGAGCGTCGAGGACGTGCTGACGCAAGCGCTCCTCCCTGCGCCGATGTTCGAAGCGCGCTGGCGTTGGAACGCGATGCGTTCGCTTGCGATTCTGCGCATGCGCGGCGGAAGAAAAGTCGCGCCGCAACTGCTGCGCATGCGCGCCGACGATCTGCTCGCAAGCGTCTTCCCCGATCAAGTCGCCTGCGCCGAGAATCTCAGCGGACCGATCCGCATCCCCGACCACGTCCTCGTGCGCGAGACGATCGACAACTGCTTGCACGAAGCGATGGATATCGACGGCCTGCTCGCGGTCTTGCGCGGCGTCGAGAGCGGTGCGATCAAAACGGTCGCGGTCGATACGCCCGAGCCGTCGACGTTCAGCCACGAGATACTCAACGCCAACCCGTATGCGTTCCTCGACGACGCTCCGCTTGAAGAGCGGCGTACGCGCGCTGTGCAGCTGCGCCGCGGGACGCGCGTCGATTTCGACGGCGCCGGGATCGTCGATCCGGCCGCAATCGCCGAGGTCGCCCAAGAATCGTGGCCGGTCGTCCGCGACGCCGAAGAACTGCACGACGCGCTCGCGACCCTCATCGTCGTGCCGCCGCTCGAAGCGTGGCGCCCCTGGTTCGACGAGCTCGCCGCCCAGAACCGAGCTACTACTGTCATCCTGAGCGAAGCGCCCGAAGGGCGCGAAGTCGAAGGACCATCGACGCTCTGGACCTGCGCGGAACGGCTCGAACTCGCGCGCACCGTCTACATGAACGCGACGCTCCAGCCTGAGATCGCGGCGGTCGCGGGGATGCCGATGCCCGAATTCCCCGACGACGGCGTCACCGAGATCGTCCGCGGTTGGCTCGAGTGCAGCGGGCCGGTCACCACGCCGGAACTCGCGACGACGCTCGGCGTCGCGGAAGAAGCCGTCGCTGCCGCGCTGTTGCGGCTCGAAGTGCAAGGCCAAGTGCTGCGCGGACGCTTCCGCGGTCTTGAGGTCGAGGAGTGGTGCAACCGGCGCGTGCTCGCGCGCATCCACCGCCTCACTATCGGAAGACTACGCCGGGAAATCGAACCGGTCACGACCGGCGATTACGCGCGCTTCCTCTACCGCTGGCAACACGTCGCGCCGGCATCGCGCTTGCACGGCATCGACGGGACGCTCCAGGTCATCCGTCAGCTCGCGGGCTACGAGATCCCCGCGGCCGCGTGGGAAGCGCAAATCTTGCCGAAGCGCGTCGCCGGCTACAAGCCCGAGTATCTCGATCGCCTCTGTTATTCCGGCGAAGTGATGTGGGGCCGGCTTGCGCCGCATCCGGCGCTCACGCAGGGCGAAGATGACGAGCGCAAGCGCCGCGTTCGGCCGACCAAACTCGCGCCGATTTCGCTCTTCCCGCGCGCCGAGGCGCACGAGTTGATCGTGAGCCGTCCGGAAACGCGCGAGGGCCTCTCGCCCGCGGCACTCGACGTCTTCGCCGAGATCGAACGCCGCGGCGCTCCGTTCTTCGTCGAGATCATGCGCGGCGCGAAGCGGCTCCCGGCGGAAGTGGAAGAAGCGCTCTGGCAACTCGTCGCAGCCGGCCTCGTGACCGCCGACGGTTTCGACGCGCTCCGTTCGCTGATCGACGCCAAGCGCCGCCTCGGCGAAAAAGGCCGGCGCGCGCGTCCGCGTTCGTCCGGCGGCCGCTGGACGCGGCTCGTCGCCGAAACCGATCGCCTCGATCCCGATTCGTTCGCGCGACGTCTCCTCGCGCGCTGGGGCGTCGTCTTTCGCGACATCGTCGGGCGCGAATCGATCGCACCGCGCTGGCGCGACGTGCTGATCGCATTACGCCGCATGGAAGCGCGCGGCGAAATTCGCGGCGGCCGCTTTATCGCGGCGATCGTCGGCGACCAGTTCGCGCTCCCGGATGCAATCGATGCGCTGCGCGCCGTCCGCCGCGAGGGCGGCGGCGATCAGCTCGTCGATATCTCGAGCTACGATCCGCTCGCGATCGCGAACGCGTACTTGCCGCAACCAAACGTCAGCGAACTTTCGGCGCTGGCTTGATGGACCGTCAAGCGCGCCGCGTATGGCGCGCCGATGCACCGGGCGTCACGATCTCCGTCGCGAAGCCGCTGCTGCCGCCCGCTTCGGCGTTGCTGCCGTATCTCGAGCGGATTGACGCCGCGCGCTGGTACTCCAACGGCGGCCCGCTCGTCCGCGAGTTCGAAGCGCGGCTCGCGAAGCGTCTCGGCGTCTCCGAGCGGGAGATCGTCCTCGTTTCGAACGCGACCCAGGGACTCGCGCTCTCGCTGCAAGCCGTGGATCTACCGCCCGGGACGCTCTGCATGATGCCGGCCTGGAGTTTCGCGGCGAGCGCGCACGCCGCCGTGCTCGCCGGCCTGGTCCCATATTTCGTCGATGTCGACGAAGCATCGTGGAGCCTCACGCCGGAACTCGCCGAGCATTGGCTCCGCCGCGCACCGGGCCGGGTGGGCGCGGTTATGCCGGTCGCGCCGTTCGGCCGGCCGCTCGATGGACCCGCGTGGGAACGATTCCGGCGCGAAAATGATTGCTGGGTCGCGATCGACGCCGCCGCCGCGTTCGACGGCCTGCGCGCCTCGGAGTGTCCGTCCGTCGTGAGCCTGCACGCGACCAAACTCCTCGGGGTCGGTGAGGGCGCCTTCGTTGTCGCGCGCGACGGAGCGCTGATCGACGCGATCCGCACGCGTGCGAACTTCGGCTTCCTCGGCAACCGCGAGGCCGCGATGAAAGCGACCAACGCAAAGCTGAGCGAGTACGCTGCCGCAGTCGGCTTGGCGGGGCTCGATCGCTGGGACGAGACGCGTGCCGCGTTCGCGCGCGTTGCAAACGAGTACGTTCGCGCGCTCGACCCCGTCCCGAACGTGCAGTTGCAGCAAGGCTACGGACGCGAGTGGGTCTCGACGACGGCGAACGTTGTGCTTCCCGAAGGCCGGCTCGAGCCGCTCGAAGATGCGTTCGAAGAAGTCGGGATCGGGACGCGGCGCTGGTGGGGCGACGGTCTCGCCGCGCATCTCGCGTTCGTGAGCAGTCCGCGCGCGCCGACGCCGGTCACCCAACGTCTCGCCGCGACCGTGATCGGTTTGCCGTGCTGGAGCGACTTGCCGAATGAGATGATCGCGCGCGTCGCCGAGGTCGTTGCCGAGGTTTGCGTTTAACGCGGAACGCGCGGTTCCAATTCGAGAAATGTGCGCTTGCGTGGGCGGATGTAGCGCAGCGGGTTTCCGGCAACCATCGTAAACGGTTCGACCGATCGTTTCACTAAACTCAATGCGCCGACGATCGCCCCTTCGCCGATCACGACGCCCGGCAGGACGATGCTCCCCGAGCCCACGACGACGTGCGAACCGATCTTTACGGGCGCGCGATGGACGTTGCGCAGCTCATCTGGGAGCGTCGGTCCGGTCATCGCGCTCCCCGAGTAGTCGTCGTTGACCGAATAGACCGCGACACGCGACGAGAGGCCGACGTGGTCGGCGATCTCGATCCCGCCGCCCCCGAATAGGTAGACGCCGCACGACAGATGCACGTGGTCGCCGATCGAAATCGAAGCCGCCGCTTCGCCAGTGATGACGCACTGCACGTCGATCCGCACATGCGAGCCGATCCTAACCGCTCCCGGCTCGAAGAAGAGCACCGAACGATCGATCCGCACGTCCTCGCCGAACGCGCGCAGGCCGAGCGCCTCGAGTTCCTCACGGTCGAAGTTTCGCGTCACTTGCCGCGCCCGCGCATCGCCCGGTCGAGCTTCGGCAACCACGTATTCCACCCGCGCCGAAAGAGGTCGCCGGCCGCAGCCATGAGCCACGGGCGAAGCACGTCGATCTCGCCGAGTCGCGTATGGAACCAGCGGTCGTCGATGGCATAGTCGGCGGCGAGCACGGCCCGGTGGCTCGCGCTTCCGAGGAGCCGTTGCATCTCCGAGATCCCGATCAAGCGGTAAGCATTCATCAGGCCTTGATCGTTGAAGCGAAAATACTGCAGCGCCTGTTCGATCGCAATGTGCTCCGCGCGCGGAAGCTCTGGGTGCACCAGCACGTCGCCGAAGCCGTCGAGAAACACGTCCCGTTCGACGCCCTCAAAAAAGCGCGACGCGATCAAGAAGTGTTCGTTGATCGTGCGGATCGAGTTCGCAGCGGTTTGGCTGCTCGCGCTCTCGCCAGGGCGAATCCGGAAGGCGATCGTCGCGCGCTCTTCGACCCGAATCGGATAACGTTTGACCAGCCGGATCCACATGTCGAGGTCCGGGAGTTGGGCGAGCCGCGTATCGTACCGCCCGACGTCGTCGTAACACGAACGCCGGATCAGGACCGTCGGATGGCACAGGCAGTTCCCGGTGTCGAAGAAGTGCCGCAGCCAGCGGCCTTGTGAGCGGTTTCCTTGATGGAACACCGATCCGAAGCTAAGCGCCGCCCCTTCGATCGTACGACCGTCCTTGTCTACGAAAACTGGGCGCGAAAAGCAGGCGGCGAGCCTCGGGTCTTCGCGCAGGATGGCGGCTTCGCGTACGAGCTTCTCGTCGTCTATCCAGTAGTCGTCGGAATTGATGATGGCGACGAACTCGCCTCGCGCACGCGCGATCAGCTCGTTGATCGCAAGCGCGGCGCCGCGGTTCACGGCGTTCGGGAAGAACGCGATCCGCGGGTCGTTGAACGCGGTAACGACCTCGCGCGTGCCGTCGGTCGAGCCGTCGTCGCCGATCAGGAACTCGACATCGACGCCGCGTTGGGAAAGGACACTCTCGATCGTCTGCGCGACGAAGCGAGCGTGGTTGTAGGTCGCCATCACGACCGAAACGGTCGCGTTCATCGCAGCGGCCTTCGCACGAGGCCCTCGAGCCACGCGCGCAAACGCCGCCACGGCCCTGCTAGGTGCGCCTTCCAGAGCGCCTTGCGCAGCTGACGCGCCAGGATGCGAAACTCGATCGCGAATGCGCCGTCGGTGATTGCGTTGTACTCGGGGATGCTCGAAAGCTGTGACTTCATCTTGGCGACAGAAGAAAAGCCGCTCCACGCGCCGCCGGAATGCACGCGGTAGACCGACATCGGTTCCTCGAGAAATCCAATCGGGCCGTCGCGTGCGGCGCAGATGTTCACGATCCAGTCGTACGACGGCCTCTCGAAGAGCGCCGCCGGGAGCCGCGCGAGCGTTTCGCGGCGG
>PMOG01000136.1 GCA_003161555.1 Vulcanimicrobiota bacterium
CGGCACGACCAGCTCGCCGTCGAGCACGAACTGCGGGATCGGCAGCGCGCGCAGGGCTTCGATGATCTCCGGAAAGTAGCGCCCCAGCGGCTGGCCGGCCTTCGATTGAAGCGCGATATCGTCACCGTTGCGGAAGGCCAAGCAGCGAAACCCGTCCCACTTCGGTTCGTACTGCCACTGGGAGCCGGTTGGGATCTCGGCGACCGCGCGCATCTCCATCGGCGGATAGCCGAACGGAATCATGCGCGCGGTTTTTTAGCCGCGCGCGGAGCGGCCGGCGTCAGAAAGCGGCGCAGATCGAGCCGGCCCGTCTTCTGCTTCATCGGCGTCCAGAGGTCGCCCACGCGCAGGAACCGTTCGCGGACGTTGTCGAGCCGGAAGTCTTCGATCTCGATCCCGGCTGCGATCTCGTCCCAGCCGACCGGCGTCGAGACCGTCGCGCGCGGCTTCGCGCGCACCGAATACACCGACGCCAGCGTTTTGCCCCAGGCGTTTTGGTTGTAGTCGACAAGGACGCGGCCGGCCGGCCGTTTGGCGATGCGGTATTCGGCGGTGATCACGTCGGGGTGCATTCGCTCCATCGTCTGGGCGAATGCTTTGGCGAACGTCCAGACTTCCTTCTGGAGCGGTCCGCGCTCGATCGGGACGTAGACGTGAATCCCCGACGAACCCGATGTCTTCGCGTAGGCGGGGATACCCAGTTCGGCGAGGGCCTCGTGCACGTACAGCGCGACGGTACGCACGGTCGCAAAGGGCGTTCCGCCCTTGACCGGATCGAGGTCGAAATGGAGATAGTCCGGACGGTCGGTATCGTCGCAGCGGGCGTACCACTCGTTGAGATCGATGCAGCCCAGGTTGATCAGCCATAGCAACGACGCGATATCGTCGACGATAGGAAACGCGATCACGCTGCCGGAGCCGTGCTCGATCGAACAGGTCTTCAGCCACGGTGGGGCATTCGAGGGCGTCCGTTTCATGTAGAAGAACTCGCCGCCGGCGCCGCCCGGATACCGTTTCATCACCTGCGCGCGCCCATGCATGTACGGTACCAAGAACGGCCCCACGTCGGCGTAGTACTGGAGCAGATCGCCTTTGGTGATGCCGCCGGTCGGAAAGAACACTTTGCGCAGGTTCGTCAACGCGACCTCGCGCTCGCCGAACCGGAGCACGACGGCATCGCGGTCGCGAGGGATCGCGACGGCGCCCGGTTCAATCTTCGAGGTCGTGTTTCGCGTCATCACCTGCAATCTCAACGGCATCCGCGCCGCGGCGCGCAAGGGCTTCTTCCGCTGGATGGACGCGCAAGCCCCCGATGTGGTCTGCCTCCAGGAAACCAAGGCCCAGGAGCATCAGCTGCCGACCGAAGCCCTCGAACTGACGCACTACCACAGCGCCTTCATGGACGCGCAGAAAAAGGGCTACAGCGGGGTCGCCGTCTACGCCCGGGAGGCTCCGGCCCGCGTCGTGCGCGGCCTAGCGATGGACGACATGGACGCCGAGGGGCGGTTCGTGCGGATGGATTTCGCCGGCGGTCTCTCGATCGCGTCGCTATACGTACCGTCGGGCACATCCGGGCCTGCGCGGCAGGCCGTCAAGGAACGCTTCCTCGACCGGTTCATCGCCAACCTGGCTCAGATGAAAAGCGAGGGACACCCGTTTGTGATCTGCGGTGACTACAACATCGCGCATCGCGACATCGACGTGTTCAGCGTGAAATCGTGCACCGGCGTCACCGGCTTCCTGCCGCAGGAACGCGCCTGGATGGACGACGTGACCGAACGCGTCGGCTGGGTCGACGCATTTCGGGTGGTCAATCACGAGCCCAAGCAATTCACCTGGTGGTCCGGCTGGAAGGGCGCGTGGGAAAACAACCTCGGCTGGCGCATCGACTACCAGCTGGTGACGCCGGATCTCGCGCCGCGCGTGCGCGCGGTCTCGATTTACCGCGACGAGCGGTTCTCGGACCACGCGCCGGTGACGATCGACTACGATCTCTAGGAGTCGGCTAGCGTTTCTTGCGCGAGGTCTGCGGCGGGACTTTCTTCCCGCTGCGGCGCGCCTCCGAAAGCCCGATCGCGATGGCCTGCTTCCGGCTGGTGACCTTCTTGCCGGAACGTCCGCTGCGCAATCTGCCCTGCTTCATCTCGTGAAGTTCTTCGTGGACGTTTTCCGAAGCGGCAGGACTGTACTTGCGGGTGCTCTTCTTGCGCGTGGTCGTGGTCTTCTTGCGCGTGGTCGTGGTCTTCTTGCGCGCGGTCGTGGTCTTCTTGCGCGCGGTCGTGGTCTTCTTGCGCGTCGCTTTCTTGGGGCCCGAACTCTTGCGGGCCGAATTGGAACGGGTAGCCATCGGGCGACACCTCCTTTGCGGAACGCTTACCCGTTTTCGACCGCGGCACCACCGGCGAAGCGCACGTAGATCAGTTCGTCATGCACGCCGCCGGCGCGGTCCACCAACGCGCCGCGCAGCGTCGCTTCGTGATGAAATCCGGCCCGCTCCAGCACGCGCGCCGAGGCGAGGTTGGGCGCCATGACGTTGGCCCAGAGGCGCCGTACGCCGAGCGTCGCAAAGGCGTGGTCGCTCAGCAGCGACACCGCAGCGGTGGCGATGCCCTTCCCCCAGTAGCGGCGGCCCAGCCAGTACCCGATCGCGGTCACGCCCGTGCGGCCGACTTCCGGATCGCCGGGAGTGAGTCCGATGCCGCCCGCAAGTTCACCACGGTGCTCGAGGGCGAAGTTCAAGGCGGGCTCGGCGTTTTGATTCAACCGTACCCACGCCTGCGCATCGTGCAGCCGATAGGGATACGGAAAGCGGGGCGTCATGAAACGCACCACGTCGGCGTCGTTCGCGATGTCGGGGAGCAGTAGCGCATCCTGCAGGCGCCACGGCCGCAGGCTGCACGTATCGCAGCGCAGCACGTTCACCCGCTTGCGCGTTCAGGTCTTGCTGAGCGAGTCGCTCTGAAGGGTCGCGGTCAGACGCGTGTCGGTCGTTTGACCGCCTTCGGGCGTGAAGTGACGGTTGCGCATCTGCACATCAAAGCGGCGGGGCGCCTGAAGGTCGGTCGCATATTGGAGCGTGCCGTCGGAGTGCTCGTCGAAGGCCTGCGGACCCTTCGTCGAAACGTCGCTTGAAACGGCGAAGGTCGCGTCCGCGCCGGTCACGCCCGTGACGCGATACTTCTTCGAGCCGGAAAGCGGCGGCTGAAACGGCACCGTCCACGCAACGCCGGTCGAGAGTTCGCGATCGGAGAACGCCCCGCGCGCGAGCAGCGGGAGCAGTTGCAGCGCCTGATCGCAGATCGGTTTTTTCGGATCGTATCCGAGCCGTCCGTCGCTGAGAATCGCCACCCGGATCGGCATCTGGTTGGTGGTTTTTCCGTGGTACGAAACGTCGACGACCAGCCCTTTGTCGGCGGTCGCCGCGACGACGTCGACCACCATGGTGCCGGAGTCATCGACCGCAAAGCCCTGCGAGATCGACGTCGGACCGGCTGCCGCGTTGGTACTGTCGGGCGCACTCATGCTGCTCCCGCCCAAGCCGCTCACGCGCTGTTGTGAGATCGAAGTGATCGAGTACGCCACCTGGAACACCAGCGTCCGCAGCGGCTTCGCGTCAGCGGCGCGAGCGGGCAGCGGCAGTGCGACGGCGAGAACGGCGGCGAACGCGGTAACGCGAGCAAGCATGGAGCTCTCCTTCGACGGCGGACTTCAATTCGCGTGCGCCTATGTCTTGCGCAGCGTATCGCTGTGGAGGGTCGCCGAGAGGGTGGTGTCGGTCGTCTCGAGGCCGTCGGGTGTGTCGCGATGCCCGCGCGTCTGCACGTCGAGACGGAGCGGAGCCTGCGTGTCGACGGCATACTCGAGCGTACCGTCGGTATGTTCGTCGAAGCCCTGCGGGCCGGCGCGCGTCATGGTGCTCGACACGGCGAACGTCACCTGCATGCCGGAAACCGCGGTCACGCGATACGACTTGGAGCCGCTAATCGGCGGGCTGAAAGGGATCGACCAGCTCACGCCCTGGGCCAGCTCACGGTCGAGGAAGAGCCCGCGCGCGAGCAGCGGCAGAACCTGCAGCGCCTGATCGC
Organism: Vulcanimicrobiota bacterium; assembly: GCA_003161555.1. Classification (GTDB taxonomy): domain Bacteria; phylum Vulcanimicrobiota; class Vulcanimicrobiia; order Vulcanimicrobiales; family Vulcanimicrobiaceae; genus Vulcanimicrobium; species Vulcanimicrobium vanleeuwenhoeki. The sequence continues at coordinate 4,086 of PMOG01000136.1, forward strand.
AGATCGGCGTCTTCGGATCGAAGCCGAGCCTCCCGTCACTGAGAATCGCGACTCGGATCGGCGGCTGTTTCGTTGTCTTCCCATTGTATGAAACGTCGACGACCAGGCCCTTATCCGCCGTCGCCGCGATGACGTCGACCGTCATCGTTCCGGAATCGTCGCCGCCGAGGCCAACCGTCGCCGACGTCGGCCCCGAACTGCCGCCGTAGCTCAGTCCGCTGATGTGCTGCTCGCGGGTCGACGAGACCGCATAGCGCACGTCGAAGGTCAGCGTGCGCAGCGGCTTCGCCGGTGCGGCCCGTCCGGCCGGCGGCGCGGCGAACGCAGCGACGAGTGCGACCAGAGCGAAAATAACCGGGCGTGGAGCCATGATGCAACCTCGATGTGGCGGATTCGATGCCGGTGGGACGCGCTCCGGCGACGTGCGAGCACCCCGGCCTTTCGGAGAGGAACGAGCGAGCGGATAGTCGATACGGAGGCCATGCGAAAGCGGCTGATGCTGGGCACTCTCGGTGCGCTCGTGGGCGCGGTGCTCGGCGCGGTCGCATGGGCTGCGGTTACGGCCTCGACCGGCTATCAGATCGGGTACGTCGCCGTCGCGGTTGGGTTTTTGGCGGGCTACGGCATGCGCACGCTCGGCGGCGGACGCGACCGCGCCGACGGTGTGATTGCGGCCGTGGTGGCGCTGTTCGGCTGCGTGCTGGGCGATCTGTTGACCGCGGTCGCGCAATTTGCGCCGCACGACGCGATGCACCGCTCGGTTGCGGAGTTGGCGCTGCTCGTGCTGCTGACGCCGAAGATCGCCTGGTTCATGCTGCACGAAACCTTCAACGTGATGGATTTGGTGTTTTACGCGATCGCCGTCTATGCGGCATACCGTACCGCGCTCAAGCCGGCGCCCGCTCAACCGGCGCCCGTTCCGCCGGCGCGTGCCCAGTAGGCGTCCGCTCGTCTCATAAGGCCGGCGCTTTCGCGGGTACAAGGCCGGTATGAAACAGCTCAATCGAACGGCGCTCGGCGTCGCGGCCGCCGTGGCTGCGTTGGCCGTGCCGGCCTTCGCCCAGCAAACGCCCGGTCCGGACGGCACGAACGCCAACGGCCCGATCACGCTGCTCTACAACTACGTTGCCGAGACAACCCCGATGCGCGTGATGGTCAACGGCCACAGCGTCGACCACCTGAAGACCGCCGCGTACGACGACATCACGACCAGCGTCCATACGGGCAGCAATACGATGACGATTCGGTGGGACGGACCGGTCGATCAGATCCATGTCAAGATTGCGTACGCGCCGACGCGGAACAATTTCAAGAACGTCGTCGAGTACACCGCCAGCGCCGCGAAAGACGGCTCGCTGAAGGGCTCCGGCTCGAAAGTAGTGACCTTCACGATTCCCGGCTAGGTTCGAATTCTTTTCGCGAGCAGCGTTTGCGCATGCCGGCAATTCGGGTAATTGTCTTGGCATGAGCAAAACGACCACAGCCATGGATATCATCCGCCCGCTCGCTGTCGGCATCGGGATCTTCGGAGCCGCCGGCGCAATCGGTTCGGCTCAAGCGACCAACCCCTGCGCAGCAGTGTCGCAGAGTTACAATGCCGTTGACCCCGAGTACAACACGATCAACTCGTGGCAAAGTGCCTGGGATACCGGCAACTACGATCGTAACCATATCCTGCTCGGGACAGTCGGCGCATTCGCACCGTACCGGCTCACGGTTCTGACGGCCGCCGGCGACAGCATGACGATCGACCTCAAGAACGGCACCGTCATTCGTCCGGATGGTTCGACACCGCAATCCGGTCAGCACGTGGCCATCTTCGGCTATTGGAGCAACGGGACGTTCATCGCCAATCGCGTGGTACTCCACGGGTAAGCTCGTTCTTCAACGCGCCATCCAAGGCGTCGTCCTCGGCGGGCGACGCCTTTTCTTTCAACCTTTGCGCACCCGGCAGCGTTCATGCCGGACGCATGGTATCGGTCGGCACGTGCGGCTACTCGTATAGGGACTGGATCGGACCGGTCTACCCGCGCGGCACCAAGCCCGCCGCGATGCTCGAGGAGTACGCGCGCCGGTTCGCCGCGGTCGAGATCGACGCGAGCTACTACCGCGTGCCGTCGGCCGCGACGTTCGGTTCGATGGCGCGACGGACGCCGGCGGCGTTCCGATTCAGCGCCAAACTTCCCGCCTCGGGAACGCACCCTCCCGACGCCGGCGCCGCTCCGGTTCACGACGACGTCCGCCTCTTCCGCGAAAACCTTCAGCCGCTGGTCGAAGCGGGGAAGTTCGCCTGTGCGCTGGCGCAGTTTCCGAATTCGTTTCGGCCCTCCGCATCCGCCCGCGAGCACATCGCGGCGCTTCGCGAGGTCGTCGCCGGGGTCGGGTTCGTCGCCGAGTTTCGCAATCGCGCCTGGCAAACGCACGAGACTCTCGAATTTCTGCGCGCGCTCGACATCGGGGTCGTGAACGTCGACCAGCCGCTCTTCGATTCGCTGCCGCGGCCCGGCACCGACACGACGAACCGGCTCGCCTACGTGCGCTTCCACGGCCGTAACTATAAGGAATGGTGGAAGGGCACCAACGAATCGCGTTACGACTATCTCTATACCGCCCAAGAATTGCTGCCGTGGGCCGATCGCGTCGTCGATCTGGCCGCCAGCCCGGAGGTCAAAGAAGTCTTCGCGTTCTTCAACAACCACCGGCGCGGCCAGGCGGTACGGAACGCCGAAGACTTCGAAGCGATGCTCGAGGAGCGATTGGGAAACGGCACCGTCCGCACGGCGCCCGCGAGGAACGCCGAACCGGACGAGCTCAGGCTGCCGTTTTAGCGCATGCGCGGCTGTTCCGCGACGCGCTCCTCGACGGTCTGCGGTTTGAGGTGAAGGGTCGTCGTCCCATCGAAGACGTTGACCTCGACGTAGACGAGTTCGCCGGTTTGCGGGGTGCCGTGGGAGTTACGGAAACTCACCAACATCCCCGGTGTTGGAACCAGCTTGTCGGGCCAGTTCGGCCCGCGTCCTTCGGAGACGCGCTGGGTAGCATCGTGAAGCTTGACATCGACGTGCATGGAAAGTTCGCTTTTCTAACGTGGGCTGACTCCGATCCGCGGCGCGGATCCGAGGATGACGGTTCGGTGCGCACGTTTCCGGCCGAACTCGCTTTGGGCCCTTCCGAAGCCGGTTGTAGGGCGTACCCGCCCTTTCGCGGCCTGACCGGCGGCGCCCCTGGGAACGGTCGAATCAGGCCGCGGCGGTCGCTTCGCCCAATTTGAGCCGTTCCTCAACTGCATCGTACTCGAACAGCTCGGCGTAACGCCCCCATTCGATCGCTGTATTGAATTGCGCCTTCGCTTCGGCCGCGGGGTAATACTCATCGAGCAGGTCGAGAAAGAAATCCGCCTTCATCGTCTTGTTTTCTTTCGAGACCAGCGTGCGCGTGATCGTCGCGACGATCGGCACGTATTCGAGGACCTGCTGCCGGAAGAGCGTCTTCGAGTCCTGGATCGTTGCCGTCGCGAAATACCGCCCGGCCGGCGTAATCGTCACGCAGCCCTCGCTGACCTCGGCGAAATGCAGCAGCACGGCGGCATCGAGGATGGCGAGAAAGTCGTCGACCGGCAGCGCGAGCCGCTCGGCCAGGCCCGCGACTTCTTGGCCCGTTCCCATGTCGACGATCAGCTCGAGCAGACCACTGATCGTGCCGACCCGGACGTGCGGGAGCGGCCGCGCGAACGGCGACCGCGTTTCGCCGCCCGACTTGGGGCGCGCGGGCGTCGCTTCGGCCGACGCGACCGGCATATCCGGGGTGGTCATCACGTTGTACAGGTACTCGGTCAGCTCGCGAAAACGCGCCGCATTCCGGTCGTGCGGACGCGGGAGATCGATCGTCACGGTACCGCGGACGTGGCCCGGGTTCGTGCCGAGCACGACCACGCGGTCGGCGAGAAATACGGCTTCCTCGATGTTGTGCGTCACGATGAGAACGCTCGTCGCCGGAAAGGTGCCCGCGTTCCAGAGTTCGTCGATCTCGCCGCGCAGGTTCTCGGCCGTGAGGACGTCGAGCGCGCTGAACGGCTCGTCCATGAAGAGCACCTTCGGCTCGACGACGAAAGCGCGGGCAAAACCGACGCGCTGCTTCATGCCGCCGGACAGTTCTTTGGGATAGGCGCTTTCAAAACCGTCGAGTCCGACCGTATCGATCGCTTTGAGCGCGCGCTTCGTGCGCTCGGTGCGGCCGAGCCCGCGCGCTTCGAGCCCCAGCTCGACGTTTTCGATCACGGTCAGCCACGGCAAGAGCGCGAACGATTGGAAGACCATCGCGACGTCCGGGTTCGGGCCGTCGACCGTTCGGCCGCTGCTCTCGACCGAGCCGCTCGAGGGCGGAATGAGCCCCGCCATGATGCGCAGCAGCGTGCTCTTGCCGCTGCCGCTGCGGCCGAGCAGCGCCACGACCTCGCCCGCATCGACCCGAACGTCGACGCCGTCGAGCACGGTGAACTCGCCCTTCCCTTCGGGGAGCGGAAAGAACTTGCTCACATCGACGGCTCGGATCAGATCGCTCACAGGTGGTACTTCCGCTCGGCTAATGCGTACAGGCGCCGCCAGAGAATCCGGTTGATGCACACGACGTAGAGGCTCATCATCCCGACCCCCAGCGTAATGCGCGGCCAGTCTCCCTTCGAGGTCGCTTCGGCGATGTACGCTCCCAGACCGGCGGCGGTGAGGGTCGAGGTTCCCCAGGTCACGACTTCGGAGACGATGCTCGCGTTCCAGGCACCGCCGCTGGCCGTGATCCCGCCGGTCACCCACGACGAGAAGATACCGGGGACGATCAGCCGCCGCCAGCGCTGCCGCCCCTGCAGCCCGATGTCGTCGGCCATCTCGCGCAGATCCGTCGGTATGCTCTGCGCGCCGGCGATCGAGTTGAACAGAATGTACCACTGCGCGCCGAGCGCCATCAGCAAGATGCTGCCGGTGTTGATGGGAATGTGGTATTGCAGAAAGGCGAGCGTGGCGAACGGAAAGATGAAGTTCGCCGGGAACGAGGCGAAGAACAGCACGATCGGCTGCATCACGCGGGCAAGTTTCGGACTGAAGCCGATCGCGACCCCGATCGGCGTCCAGATGACGGTCGCGAACGCCAGCAGGATCAGCACGCGCAGCGAGGTGTAGATGCCCAGTTCGGCAACCTTCACCACTTCGCGCAGACCGACCGCCGCGAAGATGAAGCGCACGCCCGCGATCACGAGCGCCGCGACCAGGACCACCAGCGCCAGCGTGTAGACGCGATCCGCGATCACGCCGCGCGGTCCGGGCGCACGCCGCGGCCGCACCTGCGTGAGCGACGACAGCAGCCCGCTGGCGGCGTCCGAGACCGGCGTCCACAACGCGCCGGCGAAGCCGGCCAGCCGCGAGCCGCGCAGCAGATCGTACAGCCACGATTGCGGCGGCGATGCGGAAGCACTTTGCTCGAGCCGGAACTTGTCGGACCACGCGACCAGCGGACGCCAGAAGAGCTGGTCGATCGCGAAGATGACGCCCGCCATCGTCAGCACCGCCCAGCCGAGCGCGGGCATGTCCTTAGCCGTGACTGCCGCGGCCACGTACGAGCCGATCCCCGGCAGCGTGTACGACCGGTTGAGCACGCTGATCGCCTCGCTGGCCGCCAGAAAGAACCAGCCGCCGCCGAAGCTCATCATCGCGTTCCACACCAGGCCGATCATCCCGGCGGGGACCTCGAGCCGCACGAAACGCTCCCAGTACGAAAGCCGGTACGCCGCCGTCGCCTCAACGAGATCGCTCGGCAGCGTGCGCAGCGACTGGTAGAACGAAAAGGCCATGTTCCACGCCTGCGCGGTAAAAATGGCGAAGATCGAGGCCGCCTCGAGCCCCAGCAGACTGCCGGGGAACAGCGCGATGAAGCCGGTGACCGTGATCGACAAAAATCCGAGTACCGGTACCGACTGCAGGATGTCGAGCAACGGGATCAAGATCCGCTCGGCATAGCGGCTGCGCGCCGCAGCGTAGCCGTAGGCAAAGGTGAAAACGAGCGACGCCGCCAGACCGATGAACATCCGGAGCGTCGAGCGCCCGGCATAGTACGGCAGATTGCGCGGGTCGAGGCTGACCGCCGGGACGACCTGCGGCGGTGCAAACGAGGTGAAGGCTCCGGCGCCGACCTTCGCGATCAGCGCCAGCAAACCGATCGCCCCGAGAAACACGGCGACGTCGGACAGTCCGAACGACACGCGGCGCAACGACCCCGGGCCGGGAAGCATGCGCTGCGCCATCACGGCCGGGCTTCACGCGCCGCCCGGACGGCCCCTGGTCACGCAGGAAGCGGCTACTGCGTGGTCTGGGCCAGGTACCAGTCGGTCAGTTCGCCGGCGGTCATCACGCAGACATCGGCGTGCCCCAGCACGTAGGTCAGGATCCGGTCGAGCACCGCGATGCGGTGCGCGGTTCCGGTGAGATACGGATGCAGCGCGATGGGCAGAATCTTCGGCGAGCTCGCGCTCTCGGCAGCGAGCTGGTCGAACGCAGCGACGCAGCGCGCGTAGAGTTCCTCCGCCGAATGTTTCTCGACCGCACAGACGACGATGTCGTTGGTTTCGATAGGGTACGGGATCGCGATCATGCGGCGGCCGCCGGCCACCTGCAGATCGAACGGGACGTCGTCGGCAGGTCCCCAGTCACAGCAGTAATCCAGACCCGCGTCGGCCAGCAGCTGCAGCGTGCGCGGCGTCTCGACCAGCGCCGGGCCGAGCCAGCCGCGCGGGCGCGTGCCGGTCGCCGCCTGCAGCTCGTCGATCGCCTGCGCGATCACCGCGCGCTCGTCTTCGACGTTCGACATCGTGCGCTGCACGACGCCGTGCGGCATCAGTTCCCAGCCCTCCGCGGTCGCGCGCTCGACGATCGCCGGATACTCGGTGCACACCGACGAGTTGATGCTGAGCGTCGCCCGCGCGCGATGCTTCGCCAGCGTGTCGAACAGCCGCCAGATACCGACCCGCTGCCCGTACTGATACCAGGCGAAGTTCGGAACGTCGGGGACCGTTCCGCCTGACGCCGGCGGCGGGAGCGCGGCCCGCGGCATCGGCTTTTCGTACACCCACGTCTCGACGTTGACGATCAGATGGAGCGCCAGCCGGGAGCCGCCGGGAAACGCTGCGAGCCGGCGTGCGGGCGAGGGCAGGTACGGCATCGGCCCGTGGGAGAGCAGCGTGCGGTGCGCGGTGTCCATGCGCGGAGGTGCGCGCCGCGCGCCGCATAACCCTCGCACGCAATGAGCGCCGCAACGATGCGCGCGGCGGTGTACCACGGGCCGCGCGATATCCGGATCGAAGACGTGCCGCGCCCGCGACCCGTCGCCGGTGAAGTGTTGGTGCGCGTTCATGCCAACGGCATCTGCGGAACCGATGCGAGCGAGTACGCCGGCGCGCAGATGTATCCGCTCGCGCACCGTCACCCGTTGACGGGCCACCAGGGGCCGATGATCCCGGGCCACGAGTTCGCCGGCACCATCGAGGAAGTCGGCGACGGTGTCGAGGGCTTCCGCGAGAGCGAACCGGTCGTCACCGGCGCGGCGCTCTGGTGCGGGGAGTGTCCGCAATGCCGGGCCGGCCGCACGAGCATCTGCGCGATGTATGCGACGGTCGGACTCCATCGTGACGGCGGTCTGGCGGAACTGGTCCGGGTGCCGGCGCACATCGTGTTCCGCGCCGCACCCTTCGGGCTGGGTGCCGATGCGGCGGTGCTGACCCAGCCGATGGCCATCGCCGTGCACGCCGCGCGTCGCGGCGCGCCGGCTGCGGGGGAGACTGTGCTCGTGATCGGCGCCGGCGGCATCGGCGCGTTTCTGATCTACGCGCTCGCGCAGGCCGGCGTACGCGTGATCGCGTCGGACGTCGCCGCCGAACGGCTGGCGGTCGCCGCATCGCTCGGCGCAGAGGGCGCCGTCCAGGCAGGGACCGCGGCCGAGCTGACCGCTGCACTGCAGCGTTCCGGTTTCGTCCCGGCGACCGTGTTCGAGGTGACCGGCAGCGACGCCGGCATGACGGCGGCGATCGCGGCGGTCGCAGCCGGCGGACGCCTGGTAACGGTCGGCATCGCCAAAGGTCCGATCGCGATCGACGCGCGGCGCGTCACGACCAAAGAGCTTACGCTCATCGGCACCAACGCGCTGATCGGCCGGGAGGATGTGCCCGAAGCGGCGCGTCTGCTGGCACGCGAACCGGAACGCTGGCAGGCGGTCGCGCCGCGCGCGATCCCCCTCGACCGCGTCATCGCCGACGGGATCGTGCCGATGCTCGAAGGCCGCGCGCAAAGCATCAAGCTGCTCGTCGACCCGACGGTTCGCCGCGAGCGGCGCACCGCGATGCGTTAGGTAAGCGCGTCCCTAGGGATGCTCTAGCTCAAGCGAACGACCTCGGTCGTCGCGTACCAGTCGACCGGCTCCTCGAGATTCACGATCGTGCTCTTGGTCTGCGTGTACTCACGATAGCCGTCGATCCCGGTCTCGCGGCCCATCCCGCTGTCCTTCATCCCGCCCCAGGGCAGCGAGGGATCGATGCGGTGGTGGTCGTTGATCCAAACGATTCCGCACTCGAGACGGTCGGCGAAGCGCATGCCCGCTGCGGCGTCGGATGTCCAAACCGAGGCGGCCAGACCGAACTCGATCCCGTTTGCGATCTGCACCGCTTGGTCGAGGTTGCGGTAGGTCAGCACGCACGTGACCGGTCCGAAGATCTCGTCCTGCGCGATGCGCATCGACGGGCGCACGTCGGCGAAGATCGTCGGTTCGTAAAAGAACCCGCCGGCGAGCGCGCCGCCGGGACGATAGCCGCCGCAGGCCACCGTCGCCCCCTCCTCGCGTCCGAGCGCAACGTAGCGTTCGGTGCGCTCGAGCTGGCGCGCCGAGACGAGCGGCCCGAGCTGCGTCGCCGGATCGAGCGGGTCACCAACGCGAATCGCCCGCGCGCGCGTGACCATGCGCGCGAGCAGCGCGCCGGCGTCATCCTCATGGACGAGCACGCGCGTCCCCGCGACGCACGTTTGACCCGATGCGACGAACGCCGCGAACGTGGCGCCCGCGGCAGCGCGGTCCAGATCCGCGCCCGGCAGGACGACCACCGGCGCTTTGCCGCCCAGCTCGGCGGTCACGCGAATCAAATTCTCGCCGGCGAGTTTTGCGACCACGCGGCCGGTCTCGGTGCCGCCGGTGAGGTCCAGCTTGCGCACCCGCTTGTCGCTGCACAGCGCCGCGCCCGCTTCGGCGCCGAACCCGGTCACGACGTTGAGCACGCCGTCGGGCAGGCCGGCTTCGCCGGCGATGCGGGCCAGTTCGAGCGTCGTGAGCGGCGTGTATTCCGAGGGCTTGACCACGACGGTGTTGCCCGCGGCGAGTGCCGGCGCCAGCTTCTTGGTCAGAATCAGCAGCGGATGGTTCCACGGCGTCAGCTGTCCGACGACACCCAGCGGAACGCGTCGCGCGTACGCGTGGTACGGACCCTCGAACGGCAGCACGGCGTCTTCGTACGTTCGCGCGAGGGCGGCGAAGTAACGGTAGAATTCCGGCAGCCGGCCCAACTGCGCGCGCAGCTCGCGCAGCGGCCGCCCGACGCAGGTCGATTCCAGCGTCGCAAGCTCGGGCAGCGCCGCTTCCAGCAAGTCGGCGACACGGTTGAGGATGCGATACCGTTCGCGCCCCGGCAGCCGCGACCAGCGTCCGTCGGCGAACGCCGCAGCGGCCGCGCCGACGGCAAGCGCGACGTCGGCCGCACTTCCCTCGGCGACGCGCGCGACCCACGCGCCGTTGGCGGGATTGCGCACCTCGAAGGTGCGCCCGTCCGCGGCCGCGCGCTCGCGACCGTCGATGAGGTGCTGATAGACTGCGACTCCGTCGATCGTCGTCAACGTCGGTTGCCTCCGCGGGCGCGGTGGGGAGCGTGAGCCTCCAGAGCGTAATCGCTTCTATGGACGCTACAGCGCCGGAACCTGCCATGAAGATCGATTGGGACGTGCCGGTCGCGATGGACGACGGCATCGTCCTGCGCGCTGACGTCTTTCGTCCGCCGGATGACGGCGCCTATCCGGTCATCTTGAGCTACGGGCCCTACGCAAAGGGACTCGCGTTTCAAGACGGCTATCCGAGTGCCTGGGAGCGCATGGCGACGACGCATCCCGACGTGACCGCCGGCTCGACGAACCGCTACCAGAACTGGGAAGTCGTCGATCCGGAAAAGTGGGTGCCGGACGGTTACGCCTGCGTGCGCGTCGACTCGCGCGGCGCCGGCCGGTCGCCGGGGTTTCTCGATCCGTGGTCGCCGCGCGAGACGCGCGATCTCGCGGCCTGCATTGCCTGGGCCGGCGTGCAGCCGTGGAGCAGCGGCAAGGTTGGTCTCAACGGAATCTCCTACTACGCGATGAATCAGTGGTACGTCGCCTCGTTCCAGCCGCCGCATCTCGCCGCGATGTGCGTGTGGGAGGGCGCCGCTGACTTCTACCGCGACCTGACGCATCACGGCGGCATTCTGTGCACCTTCGCGCAGAACTGGTACGACATGCAGGTCAAGACCGTCCAGCACGGGGTCGGCGAACGCGGCCCGCGCAGCCGGGTGACGGGCGAGCTCGTCTGCGGTCCCGACACGCTCCCCGAAGCGGCGCTGGCCGCGCAGCGCGCCGACTTCGGTGCCGACATCTTGGCGTATCCGCTGGACGACGCGTATCACCGCGCGCGCTCTCCGGTGTGGGAAAACGTCATCGTGCCGTTTCTCTCGAGCGCGAACTGGGGTGGCCAGGGGCTGCACCCGCGTGGAAATTTCGAAGGCTTCGTGCGCGC
>PMOG01000177.1 GCA_003161555.1 Vulcanimicrobiota bacterium
CAGGGCGTCGACGTGCAGGGCGAGCAGCTCAGCTGCGTCATCATCGACCGCCTGCCCTTCGCCATTCCCTCCGACCCCGTCGTCAAAGCCCGCATGGACGCCATCACCAACGCCGGCGGCAACGCTTTCTTCGACTACCAGGTACCCAGTGCCGTCATCACGCTGAAGCAGGGCTTCGGCCGCCTGGTCCGCTCGCTCAAAGATCGCGGCGTGCTGATGTTGCTCGACCCGCGCATCCAGCGCCAGCGCTACGGCCGCATCTTCCTCGACTCGCTGCCACCCTACCGCGTCACCCAAAACATCGAAGACGTCGAAACCTTCTTCGCCGAAGGCCTGTCAAGTCCCAAACGAATCTAACTCATTGGCTCGTAATGAAATAGACTTGTCCATTGAGTTATGCACCATCCGTTATACTGGTAGTAGTAAGAAAATAAAAAGAATGGCCCCGAGCGTCCACCGCGCTGGGGCCATAACTCTCTCAGAATCTAATATTTGACCGTAAGCCGCCTGGAATCTTATTTTTACAAGAGGCTAAAATGACAACTCACTGATTCAAAGCCACTTGGCTACCCAACCCCGGGGGGGTACCGTCCCCGCCGCTCATACCTCATACCTCACACTTCACACCTCACACCTCACACCTGATCGCCGAAAGCTGACAGCCGACAGCTGAACCTGTCCGTTCTTGGGGGCTCGGAGGATGCTGAAACTCGCTTGAGATAGGCCTGGGATCGTCTTGAGATAGGCCGGGACTTCAGTCCCGGCATAAGAGCGCATCCTCACCGTGGGCTTTAGCCCCTGGGACGCGCTTTTGAAAACATTCAACCCCGGGTTTCTTTGTTTCGGGAACCACGGACCGCTACCGAGGTCCTGATCTAAATGTTTTTGTTTGCAATATTTTGAGATCAAAGGGGAGGGGGGTAGGTTGCTGAAAAGCTCGCTCTTTGCTCTACCGGATTAGCGTGGGGTTTCAACCCCACGAACAACCGGCCTCAATCAATGCGGGCTTTAGCCCCGGGTCTTCTCCTCATGCGGCGATCGGTTCCGTTCATGCCGCGAAATAACCATCATCCCGTCCCGACAGACTCCACCTGTCCGGAATTCGATAAGGCCTCCATGAGAGGCCCTATGAAAAATCATTCCTTGGCGATTTGTCCGGAAGCCGTTCGGCACGGGGAAGAACCGAATACAGGAGAGACGCTGAATATACCGCGGACTTGCCATCCTCGAAATCGATGATTACACCTCTCTCAAATCTATCAGCAGAAAGAATGCGGGGCGTAGGCTGGATATCCATTGCGACATACTCTCATCAGTTCCAGAAACATGTCTGTCACCCGTACGACGTCTAAGCCAAAATCACAATTTCTTCCATGACATCAAAAAGTCCACCAGCCATCGCCGTGGGAACATCGTCAACCGCCATCGGCCGCCAGCGCACCTTGACACGCGCTGTATAATTAAAAGGAAGAGAACAGTTGCGCGGCGTCCGTGTCTGGCACTGTTTTCAAGCTTGGGTGAAATCAAAAAAAGACCTATCAGGTGGGGGAAAGTCTATATAAACACGTATATACAAAACGATATCTGACTGATTTTGGGTTCGTTAGGTTGATATATCCCCCTGGGGGGGATCCTCAACGAGTCCGCTGCCGCGAGGCCTCATACAGCAGCAGCGAGCCGGCGACAGCCGCATTCAGGCTTTCGACTCGCCCTGGTGTTGGAATGTTAATCCGCGCGTCGGCGATCGCAAGCAGCTCCGCAGACAAGCCCGCGCCCTCGTTGCCGATCATCAGCGCACACCCGCCAGTCAGGTCGGCGGCATGGGCGGCGACCGAAACCGCATCGCCTTCCGGATCGGCCTCCGCCTCCGGCGCAACGGCAGCCAGAATGCGCACGCCCCGGCCTTTCAGCGCAGCAAGTTCGCCGGCGGCGGCCTGAACCACCGGCACGCGGAACACCGAACCGGCCGACGCACGCAGTGCCTTCTGGTTCCATTCGCTGACAGTGCCGGCCGTCGTGAGCACCGCCGACGCGCCGAAGGCCTCCGCCGAGCGCACCAGCGTCCCGGCGTTGCCGGGATCGCTGACGCCGGCGAGCACCAGCAGCAGCCCGGGGAGGGCCAGCACGTCGGCGGCCGAGCGGTCCGGCAGGGGGAAAATACCGAGGATCCCGCTGGGGGTGTCGAGGTCGGAGAGCCGGGCGAAGGCGCGGTCGGGAACCTCGAAAACCGGGATCCCCGCTGCCTCGTACCGGCCCGCGTCGAACCGTTCGAGCCCGCTCGGGGTCGCGAACAGCTCTTGCGGTAGCAGGCCGGCCCGGTCGGCCTCGGCCAGCAGCGTCGCTCCCTCGGCCCCGAAGCGCGCCGCTGCACGGCGGCCGCGCGGGGTGAGCAAGTCCCGGAGCGCAGCCAGGCGCGGGTTGTGGGGGCTGAGCGCGGTCGGCACCCGCGACGTTTTCGCGGCCGGGGTCCGCCGACCCGGGCCCGCTCTCGACGGCGGCCGAAGACTGGGCGGCGATGAGGGATAGCCGTCCGGCCGAAATTGCGTGGCTGATCGTCATCGGGCTCCTGATCGCGCTCGGGACGGTTCCGTTGATGCACGCGCTGGCCGCGAACCGCCCGCTGGGAACCGTCATGCTCGCTGCGGTGATCGCAGGCACCGTGGTCATGATCCGGCGGGCCTACGCGCCGACTTCTCCCACCGTGCGCGCGGACGTTACCAAAGCGATCGCGTATTGCACAGCCGCGGTCCTCGCGCTGATCACGATCGACTGGGGCCCGCACTGGGCGATCCGGGCCTTCATCACCGCGGCCGAAGTCGCGATCGTCTTCGACATCCTCACCATCGCGACGCGCCCCCGCGCCGCAGAAGAATAGGGACAGACGTGCCGGTTTTCGTGACGGGCGGAACGGGTTATATCGGGCGCAGCGTCGTGCGCGCGTTGCGCAATGACGCGCACGTGACGCGGGTTTTGACGCGCAGCGATGCCGCGGTATCGGTTGCACAGGGGCTCGGTGTCGAACCGGTTCGCGGAGAGCTGCGCGATCTGGACACCTTGCGCGCCGAGGCGGCGCACGCCGATGCGATCGTTTTCCTCGCGCAAGACAACGCCGAGGATGGTCCGGCGGCCGCGCGCGCGGCGCTCGAGGTTCTGCTGGACGCGCTGCCGCAGGGGCGCACCTTCATCTATACGAGCGGCGTCTGGGTGTACGGATCGCGCGGCGACGCGGTGATCGCCGAGGACGCGCCGCTGGCTCCGCTGGATCTGGTCGCCTGGCGTCCGGCCCACGAGCAACTCGTGCTCGCTCAGCAGGGGCGGTTGCGTACGATCGTGATTCGGCCCGGCGTGGTGTACGGCGACGGCGGCGGCCTGCCCGGAATGATGGCCGAGGCCGCGCGCACCGGGAATCTGCGTATCGTCGGTGACGGCTCGAACCGTTGGCCGACCGTGCGTCACGATGCGCTGGCCGAACTCTACGCGCGCGCGGTCGCGCACCGCGAAGTACACGGGATTTTCAACGCGACGCGCGGCGCGTCGGTGCCCTACGGCGAGATCGCGCACGCCGCATCGCGCGCCGCGGGCGGCAGCGGCGAGATCGAACGGATCCCGCTCGAAGCCGCGCGGGAGATGATGGGGACCTTCGCCGATGCGCTCGCGGTCGATCTGCAGATCGACAGCGGCCGCGCAACGCGCGAACTCGGCTGGGAACCGCATCGGCCGACGCTGCTCGAAGAGCTGTCGAACACGGCCGTTATCTGAGCGGCACGCGATGGAACTGCTGAGCACTCGACGTGTCTACGAGGGGCACGTCGTCAACCTGCGCGTCGACCAGATTCGGTTCGGTGACGGAAAGCCGTACAATGTCGAAGTGGTCGAGCACGCGCAGGCGGTGGTCGTGATCGTGCGGCCGGAGCCGGACCGAATGCTGCTCGTGCGGCAGTACCGTCACCCGGTGGGGCGGGAACAGTGGGAAGTGGTCGCGGGCGGAATGAACCGCGGCGAGTCGCCGGAAGAAGCGGCGCGTCGCGAACTCCGTGAGGAGACCGGCTACCGCGCCGCGCGCGTTGGGCGCCTATGGTCCGCCTACTCCGCGCCGGGATTCTGCGACGAGCTGCTCCATTTTTGCGTCGTCGACGGATTCGAGATCGGTGAGTCCCAGCCCGACACGGATGAGCATATCGTGCCCGGCGTGTTCGCTCTCGACGCGCTGTGGAAGATGATCCAAGACGACCAGCTGCCGGATGCAAAAACGCAAGTCGCCGTCCTTTGGGCGCTCGGGCAGCATCGGCGCGCGCTGCATTGAGCCCGGCTGCGATGAGCTTCGATCCCGCCGCACTCGCGGCATCGCTGGACGCCGACGAAGCGGAATTCCTCGGCGACGAGATGCGCACGACGATCCTCGATCATGGCGCGCGGACGCCGCGCGTGCTGGTGCTGCTGCACGGCCTGACCGCCAGCCCCCGCACGTGGCGAGCCTTCGCCGAAGTGCGTCACGCACGCGGCGACAATATCCTGGTCGCGCGGCTGCCGCGCCACGGTCACGAGGATCGTATGTCCGATGCCCTCGAGGCGCTGACGACCCCCGAACTGACGCGGCAGGCGGCACGGATCGTCGATGTAGCGGCTGCGCTCGGCGACGAGATCACCCTGCTCGGGCACTCGCTGGGCGGCGCGCTCGCGCTGCACTCAGCGCACCGCGACGAACGCATCTTCCGCGCCATCGCGGTAGCGCCGTTCCTCGGCGTCAAGCGCCTCCCGCGGGACTGGCACGCGTGGACGCGCCGCATCCTCGAGCGCGCTCCGAACCGCTTCCTCTACTGGGACCCGATCGACCGCGGCCGCAATGCTCCAGACCACGGCTACCACCGGTATGCGACCCGCTCGATCGCGGCCGGTCTCGGACTCGCGGACGCGCTGCAGGAGGACGCGCGCATGGGTCCGCCGTGCGCGCAGCACATCGAGATCGTGCGCAACGCCGGTGAGACCTCGGTCAACAACAGTGCGATCAACGACCTGGTCGCCCGCTGGCGCAGCGTCGGCGGCGACCGGGTACGCATCCACCGCTTGGTGGGCACGGGCCTCTCCCACGACGTCATCGAACCCGAACGCCCGCACTCCCCCGCGGCGCGCTTCCTCCCGCTGCTCCACGCGCTCCTCGACGCGCCCCCCTCCGACACCGACACCGTCCTCAACGCGCACCGCTAGCACACGACGGTGATGAATCTTCATACACGGCCATGGCGTGGAGGCGGAGTTGAGCCGGATGCCGCGACCCTGAAGCCGAGGCTCGCACGCATGATCGGTCCCGGCATCGTTCCGGTGTGGGTCTGCATGCCGGTACAGGGCATGTCGTATCGAGTCATCCCCGTGTTGTTCAATTCCAACTTAGTGTTTCTCGTCATTGCCGTTGTTATCGAGACCGGAGCGATCGCGACCAATGACTCGCTTTTGTTCAAGTTAATCGGCGTGCCGTGGGTCCTGGCCGGGCTGCTCCTTGTGATCGGAAGATTCTGCTTCGACACGTATAGGCGAGCGCACACAATCTACGCGCTGACGAAAGATTATGCATACATCGTCCGCGACGGCCGCTTTCCTTTTGTAGTCTCTTTGAATCTCGCCACGACACACCCGATTTCATTCCGTCGTCGAGGGGACGGAAGCGGCACGGTAACCTTCGGACCGCGTTTCCTAAGCTTCTCGAGCGAAATGTTCTATAGCTATTCGCGGCGGACGTTCAGCGACGTTCCGAACGTCGACGAAGTGTTTCGTTTCGTCACGGACGCTGTTGTGCGAGCACACGCCCCCAAAACGTAATTCCACCGACCCCCGTGCTGCTGCCTACTTGGTCAGCCCGGTGAATTGGATTGCGGCTAAGAGCGAATCGAGTTCGGCGGCGGAAGCCGTTGAAGGCTCCGGGAGCGTAATCACGAGCATCTCCGCGAAGTGGGTTGGATCGAGTTTCGCCACGACGACTTTTAAATCAAAGAGACCGCCGTTCGGGTTGTGAAAGGTGCTGAAGTAGGCGTCGCCTGGAATACCACCAATCGTTCCGGGCGCGCTCTTCAAAGCGGGCGGCGCGCCCGCGATCCTCAGTGCGTTCGCGGCGACTTGTGCCGTCGTGAGCGCGGCGGTGTCGGCGCCTTCGACATTCAGCAATACAGCGCAGCCGCAGTTCTTGTTTGAGATGGTGAGGTTCCCCAGATCGTCGTAGGTCGCCGTCCAAGCGGCGGGCACGGTAAAGTCGTAGGCAGGATCGCCCGTGCGTGGGAGCCGGACCTCGACGGCGTGCGCGGAGGTGAGCTGCAGCTGAGCGAGGAGCGCGTCGAGAACCGCCGCGGAGCGAACGGAAAAGGCGGTCGGCGTGATGACCACCATCGATGCGAGGTGAGATGGATCCACTTTGACGAGCACCAGTTTGAAATTGACGACGGTCGCTGGTCCCTTCAGGGTGGTGAGAAAAGCGTCGCCCGGCATGCCGGCAATCGATCCGGGCTCCGTCCGCGGGTCGGGAACCGCGCCTGCCGCCTTGATGACCTCGGCGGCGAATTGTGCGGTCGTCGTTGCAGTCGTATCGACGTTCACGAGGGACAGCGATACCCGGCAGCTGCAGCTTGGATCTCCCAGAAGGAGGTTGCCGAGCGGGTCGTACTTCGTCGTCCAGCCGGCCGGAACGGTGAACGCGTACGCAGGATCTCCCGTGGCCGGAATCCGCGCCTCCTCGGCTCGAGCGACCGTAAAGCGGACTCCGGCGAGCAGGCTATTCAGAACCGTCGCCGCTTTGTCTGAAAGGACGATCGGCGTGATAACGGCCAGCGACGCGTAGTGCGACGGATCGAGCTTGACGATGACGAGTTTGAGATTCGCCATGCCCGTCGGCACCTTCATCGTGCTGAAGAACGCTACGCCCGGCCTGCCGCCGATTGCGCCGAACTCCATCTTCCTGTACGGTCGAGCGCCCGCGCCCTTCATAAAGAGGGTCGCGAATTGCGAAGGTGTGTTCGCGGCCGTATCGATGTTGACCACCGACAACGACAGTCCGCAACCACACGTTTTGCCCGTAATTCCAACGCTACCGGATTTGTCGTAGCTCGTCGTCCAGCCGGTGGGTAGGGTGAAGGCGTACGCGGGATCGCCCGTGGCCGGAACGCGAACTTCCTCGGCTCGCGCGGCGACCACACTCGACAGCGCGAAAGTGAGCCCAAGCGTGAAGCCGAGAGCGATCCTGCGCAGCACCTGTTGTCCTCCAGCCCACCCGCTATCTTCGCGCTTCGCGAACGACGTGACGATAACCACCCAGGTGCCTCGGTAACCTCAGCGCTGCCGTTGAGCGGCTCTTGGTCGTGAGGGATCCTACTTTGCGAGGCCGGTGAGGCGGATTTCGGCGATGAGGGATGCCAACGATGTCGTCCACGTCGCCGAGATATTCGGTGCTCGCGCTCGGCAGTGTCAATCGCGTATGTTCCATTTCTTCTCCCAATCAAGAACCGCTTCTCAGCCGCGGTGCTTGCCATCCGGCTGCGTTGGGAAGACTCGCCGTAACAGCGGTCGCCGACTTATCCCTCGCGAAAACGGGCGCCGGACGCCGTGCCGGGGGCGAAGCGATCGTCGAGATTACCGAAGGTTTTCTCAGGAAACACCACCTCGAGGGCAGCCGCGTTCTCGGCCACTTGTTCGGGTTTATCGCAGCCGGGCAGCGCGATCACGTTTTCGCCCCGCGCCACCGTCCACGCTAGGGCGAGCTGCGCGGGTGTGCGGCCCGCGCCGCGCGCGAGCTCCCCGACGATAGCGGCGAGGCTGGTATTGGCCTCCCGATGCTCGGGGTCGAACCGCGGGACGCGCCGGCGTACGTCGCCTTCACTCAACCCGGCCGAGAATGGCGCAGCGCCCGCGAGCATCCCGCGTCCGAGCGGTGCATACGCCACAAAGGCGATGCCGAGCTCGTGCGCAGCGTCCAGCACGCCATTCGCTTCCACGTCCCGCGAAAAAAGGGAGTATTCGCTTTGCACCGCGGCGATCGGGGCGACTGCCGCGGCGCGGTACAGCGTGTCCACGCTGACCTCCGAGAGTCCGATGCAGCGGACTTTGCCGGACTCGACGAGTCCGGCCAGCGCACCGACGCTTTCTTCGATCGGGACGTCGGGGTCCACGCGATGGAGGTAGTAGAGGTCGATGACGTCGAGGCCGAGGCGCGCGAGGGATGCGTCGCAGGCCCCGCGGAGATATTCGGGGCGGCCGTTGCGGCCGCGCCAGTCGAAGTCGTCGTCGCTCCGCAAGAGGCCGCCTTTCGTCGCCACGAACGCGTGCTCGCGGCGTCCGCGCAGGGCGCGCCCGACGAGCCGTTCGTTCTCCCCGCGGCCGTACATGTCGGACGTGTCGAGCATCGTCATGCCGCACTCCAGCGCGCTATGGATCGTCGCGATGGCATCGCGTTCCGAAACGGGCTCGTAGAACTCGGAGAGTCCCATGCAGCCCAGGCCGATCGCGCCGACGAGGGGCCCGTCGCGGCCGAGGCGCCGCCGGATCATACCTCGATGCCGGCGTCGCGGGCGAAATATTCGAGTGCGGCCAGATACGAGCCGACGCCGAGGCCGATGAAGCGTTCGACGCAGACCTCGCGGATCACCGAGATGCGGCGGAACTCCTCGCGTTCGCCGCGTTCGTCGATGTTCGAGAGGTGAACCTCGGCGGCCGGGACGCCGATCGCCAGCAGCGCGTCGCGGATCGCGTACGAGTAGTGCGTGAGCGCTCCGGGGTTGATCAGGATCGCATCCGCCCAAGCGCGCTGGTTGTGCAGTACGTCGATCAGTTCGCCTTCGTGGTTCGATTGAAAGAAACGGACGTGCTGCCCGAGCTCGCTGGCACGTGCCTCGACCTCGTGCTCGAGCTCGCGCAGGGTCGTACGGCCATAGATCTCCGGCTCGCGTTCGCCCAGCAAGTTGAGGTTGGGACCGTTGACGACCAGGACGTTCATGCGAAACCGAGCGTCGCCAGTGCGGCGCGCACGTCGTCCGGACCGACCCGGTCGTCGAGCCGCGCGCTGCCGATCGCGTCGATCAGGACGAACTGCGTGCCGCCGGCATGGCGCTTCTTGTCGCCGCGCGTCGCGTCGACGATCGCGTCCCGATTGAGCGCGCGCCAGGTATCCGGGACTGAAAGGGAAGCGAGGTGGGTGTCGACCGGCTGCCGGGCCGCGTCGCTCAAGTGTCCGCGCGCGACCGAGAGGGCTAGCGCCGCACGCATCCCGACGATCACCGCTTCACCGTGCCGCAGCGCACCGTAGCCCGCGACTTTCTCGAGCGCGTGCGCGACGGTGTGCCCGAAGTTGAGGACCGCGCGCACGCCGGTGCGGTCTTCCTCATCGCTGACGACGATTGCGGCTTTGAGCTCGACGCAGCGCGCGATCGCGTCAAGTGCCGTTGCCGGATCCGCCATCAGCGCCGCTTCGCCGGCCCGCAGCGCCGCGTAAAGTGCGGCGTCGAGCGCGAGACCGTACTTCAGCATCTCGCCGTAGCCGGAGATGACGTCGCGTGCCGGGAGCGAGCGCAGCACCTGGGGCGCGATTGCCACGTAGGCCGGCTGCGTCACCGTGCCGGCCATGTTCTTGCCGGCCGGCAGATTGATCGCGGTCTTGCCGCCGATCGCCGAATCGACCGCGGCCAATAACGTCGTCGGCAGCGCGACGAACGGCACGCCGCGCTGATAGGTCGCCGCCGCAAACCCGGCGGCGTCGCCGATCGTCCCGCCGCCGATACCGACCACGATTCCGCGGCGATCGAGCCGTGCTTCGGCGAAGCGTTCGTACAGCGCGCCGACGCCCGCCAATGATTTCAGCGCTTCGTCCGCGTCGACGTCGAGCAGCGTGGCGTGAAAGCCGGCGTCGTGGTAGGCGCGCGCGACGCGCGTCGCGATTCCTTCGACGGCGCGATCGGCGACGACGACGACTCGCCCCCCGTTGGGCGGGGTGATCCGGTCGGGCAGCGTCTCGATCGCCGCGGCCCCGATGCAGACGTCGTACGGGTGCGGCGTCTCGACGCGAATGACGCGCTCGGCGCGCAGCAGGGCGTCGACGGCGGCCGCGACCTCCGGCGGCGTCAGGCCGTCGGCCGCAACGCAAATCGCCGCTTCGCGATACCGCGGCCGGCGCGCGGCGTGCAGCCGTTCGAGCGCACCCGGCTCGCGCAGCAGCGGCCGGCGCCCGGCATCGACGGCCGTATTGGCGCGGCACGTCGCGACCGAAGCGTCGAGAAACACCAGGATCCCGCTCTCGGCGATCGCACGCCGGTTCGCTCCGTCTTCGAGCGCGCCGCCGCCCAGCGCGACCACCGCACCGCAGCGCGCGGCGACCCGCGCCAGCGCGTCCCGTTCGCGAATCCGAAATGCCGGCTCACCCTCCTCGTCGACGATGCGTGCGATCGGCCGTTGCGCGTCGGCTTCGATCAGCGCGTCGAGATCGAGCGCCTGCAGTCCACGCCGCTCGGCGAGCAGCGGCGCGACCGTCGACTTTCCGCTGCCCGAGGGGCCGCAGAGATAGATGTTACCGTTCACGGACGGTCGCTTCCCACGCGCGAACGCGTTCGACCAGTTCGTCGAGACTGTCACCGCCGAACTTTTCGAGCACGGCCTCGGCGAGCACCAGCGCGAGCAGCGATTCACCGATCACGGCCGCGGCGGGCACCGCGCAGGTATCGGCGCGTTCGATGTGCGCTTTGACGGCCTCGCCGGTCCGCAGATCGACCGAGTCGAGCGGCTTCATCAGCGTCGCGATGGGCTTCATCCCGACCCGCACGACGATCGGCTGTCCGGTCGACATCCCGCCCTCGATGCCGCCGGCGTTGTTGCTGCGGTAGCGCGTGCGCACGCCGTCACCGGGCTCGTACGGATCGTGGGCCTGCGAACCCATACGCGCCGCTGCGCCGAAACCGAGTCCGAGCTCGACACCTTTGATCGCGTTGAGCGAGAGGAACGCACGGCCGACTTCGGCTTCGAGCCGGCGATCCCACTGCGCGTACGAACCGAGGCCGACCGGCACGTTGAAGGCGAGAACTTCGAACACCCCGCCCAGCGCGTCGCCGGCGTCGCGCGCCGCTTCGATCTCGCGCACCATCGCCGCGCTCGCGTCGCGGTCGAGGGCGCGCACCGGCGAGGCGTCGATCATGTCGCTCGGCACATCACGCCAGGGCGTCGTGTCGACGACGGTGCCGATGCGCACCACGCGGCTGGCCAGCACGACGCCGAGCTGCGCGAGCAGGGTGCGCGCAACGGTGCCCAGTGCGACCCGCATCGCCGTTTCGCGCGCG
>PMOG01000055.1 GCA_003161555.1 Vulcanimicrobiota bacterium
TTGAACGGGTCGCCCACCGTGTCACCGGTGACGGCGGCCTGGTGCGCGAGAGAACCCTTGCCTCCGTAGTGTCCGTCTTCAATATACTTCTTTGCATTGTCCCAAGCGCCGCCGCCCGATGTCATAGAGATGGCCACGAAGATCCCGGTCACGATGGCGCCGACGAGAATGCCGCCCATCATCTGAGCGGCAGCGTTGCCCTGGAGTACCCCGACCACCGACAGCAGGACGACGACGATCGGGACGCCGATCGGAATGAGCGCCGGCACGATCATCTCACGCAATGCGGCTTTCGTCACGATGTCAACGGTAGTCGCATAGTTAGGTTTCTGTGTGCCGTCCATGATTCCGGGCAGCTCCCGGAACTGGCGGCGGACCTCTTCGACCACCGCGCCGGCCGCCCGGCCGACCGACTGCATCGCCAGGGAGGCGAACAGGTAGGGTAAGGCCCCGCCGACCAGGAGGCCGGTGAGCACGAACGGGTTCTCCAGACCGAACGAAACGGGGTTGGCCGAGCAGCTCAGGGTCTTGTCGGCGGCGCAGCGGTCGCTGAGCTCCTGGAGGAAGGCCGCGAACAGGACGACCGCGGCCAGGCCGGCCGATCCGATGGCATAGCCCTTGGTCACGGCCTTGGTCGTGTTGCCGACGGCGTCGAGCGGGTCGGTCACCCCGCGGACGCTCTCGGGCATCTCGGCCATCTCGGCGATCCCGCCCGCGTTGTCGGTGATCGGCCCGAAGGAGTCGATTGCGACGATGATCCCGGCCATCGAGAGCATCGACATCACCGCGATCGCGACCCCGTAGAGTCCGGCGAAGCCGTATGCGACCAGGATGCCGATGACGATGACCAGCGCCGGAAGGGTGGTCGCCTGCATCGAGATCGCGAGCCCGGCGATGATGTTGGTCGCATGGCCGGTGGTCGACGCCTTCGCGATCTGCTGGACCGGCTGGTATTGGGTGCCGGTATAGTACTCGGTGATGTAGGTGATCAGGCCCGTCACGAGCAGGCCGACCAGCGAACAGATGAAGATGTCGAGCGTCCCGATGACCCGCCCGTTGGGCAGGGCGATCCCGCCGCTGAACTCGGCGTTGGCCACGAACCAGTAGGCGATCGCCGACAGCACGCTGGCGACGATCAGACCCTTGTACATCGCGCCCATGATCTTGCCGGGGGTCGGGACGGCGTTGCGCGCCATGCGTACGAACAGCGTCCCGACGATCGAAGCGACGATCGAGACCGCCCCCAGGACCAGCGGAAAGGTGACCGCGCCGGGGAGACGGCTGTCGAAGATCAGGTGGCCCAGGAGCATCGCCGCGATCGTCGTGACCGCGTAGGTCTCGAACNNNNTCGACCTTGCCGACGAGGTCGGCGCCGACGTCAGCGGCCTTGGTGAAGATGCCGCCGCCCAGACGGGCGAAGACCGAGATCAGCGAGCAGCCGAAGGCGAGCCCGACCAATGCGGCGAGGCTGTCCGATTCCGGCGCCGCGTGGCCGGCATTGATCGCTCTGACGATCGCGAAGTAGCCGCTGACCGCGAACAGCCCCAGCCCCACGACCAAGAGGCCGGTGACCGTCCCGCCTTTGAAGGCCAGGTCGAGCGCCGGAGCGACACCGTTGCGCGCCGCTTCCGCCGTACGCACGTTGGCGCGCACCGACACGATCATGCCGATGAAGCCGGCCGTCCCCGAGAGTACCGCGCCGATCACGAACCCCAGCGCCGCTTCCCAGCCCAGCGGGGCCGGCAGCACAGCGATGACGATCGCCAGGATCGCCGCCACCGCGGCGACGGTCGTGTACTGACGGCGCAGGAACGCCATCGCGCCTTCCTGGATGGCGGCGGCGATGGCTTGCATCGCCGCGTTGCCGGCCGGCTGACGGAGCACCCACGAGACGAGATAGAGTCCATAAAGGATCGCCAGCAGACCGGCCCCGAGGCCGGCTTCGATCCCGAACTGTTGCGACAAACCGACGGTCAACCCAATGGTCCTTTACAACGACGCACAAAGAAAAAGCTCGATCGCGTCGAGCGCTTCAACCCTTCAGCGTTTAGCGCCCCCGGGTGGGTGTCCTTCGCGGGCGGGCTTCGCCGCGGGCGGCGCGAACGGGGCGGCGGAAGATGCTCCGGTTCTTCGTCGATCGCCTGGTTCGACTGGTTCTGGTCCTGATCGCCATCACGGTGGTCAGCTTCCTGTTCATGCATGCCATCCCGGGCGATCCGGTGATTCTTCGTCTGGGCGAGCACGCCAGTCCGCAAGAAGCCGCCCACTTGCGCGCCCAGCTGGGGCTCGACCGGCCGTGGTTCGTGCAGCTGGCCCTCTACCTCGTGGCGGTCGCCCACGGCGACCTCGGGGCGTCGGTGTTCGATGCCCAGCCGGTCTCGCTCAAGCTGGCGCAGTATTTCCCGGCGACCTTGGAACTGACGCTCGGCGCGATGCTCTTTGCCGTGATCGTCGGCGTTCCGGCCGGCGTGGTGGCCGCGGTTCGCCATCGCCACGCGATCGACGCGCTGACGATGAGCGCGGTGCTGCTGGGCGTTTCGATCCCGGTGTTCTGGCTGGGCTGGATGCTGGTCTATGCGTTCGCGGTCGTACCGTCGCATTTCGGTCTCAACCTGTTTCCGATCTCAGGCCGGATCTCGCTGAACTACATGTTCCCTGCGCGCACCCACTTGGTCGTGATCGACGCGCTGCTGGCCGGTAACGGCGCGGCGGCCGCCGACGCGCTCTGGCATCTGATCCTGCCGGCCGTCACGCTGGGAACGATACCGCTGGCGATCATCGCGAAAATCACCCGCAGCGGCATGCTCGACGTGCTCTCTTCCGATTACATCCGCACCGCCCGGGCCAAGGGCCTCGACGGCCGCTCGGTCATTCTCAAACACGCGCTCCGTAACGCGCTGATCCCGATCATCACGATCCTCGGGCTGCAGACGGGGCTGCTGCTCGGCGGCGCGGTGCTGACCGAGTCGATCTTCGCCTGGCCCGGCGTGGGCCGGCTGGCGTTCGAGGCGATATCGAACCGCGACATGCCGCTGATCAACGGCTGCCTGCTGCTCTTCGCGGCGGTCTTCGTGGTGGTCAACACGGCCGTCGACCTGCTCTACGCCGCGGCGAATCCGCGCATCCGCTTCAGCTAGTGCCTGCAGCAAGAGCCGAGCGAAGGGAGCCTTTCGAGCCGTCGTGAACAAAGGGGCAATCGGGGACGGAAGCCGGGTGGACGTCTCGTCTCGGGAGCCTGACGTGAAAGCTCTCCACGACCATTCGCCGTACGTGATCGGCGGCGTCGACCTGACCCGCGAAGAGATCGTTCACAAGTACCTGCACCTGGTAAAATATGTCGCGGGACGTATCTCGATCAACCTGCCCCCGAACGTCGAGATCAACGACCTGATCAACGACGGTATCCTGGGCCTGATCGATGCGATCGAGAAGTACGACGACGAGCGCGGGGTCAAGTTCGAGACGTACGCGATCACCCGCATAAACGGGGCGATCCTCGATGCGCTGCGTGCGCTCGACTGGGTCCCGCGCGCCGTGCGCCAGCGCGCCCGCGAGCTCGAGCGCGTCTATCAGGACCTGGAGGTCGAGCTCGGCCGCGCCGCGACCGAAGACGAAGTCGCCGAGCGGATGGGCGTCAGCCTCAAAGAGCTCGACGTGCTGCTGCAAAAGGTGCGCGGCACCGCGGTGCTCTCGCTCGAGGAGTTCCTGCCGAACGAACGCGGTTACGAGATCCCGCTGCTCGACACGCTGCGGGACGACGGAACCGAGGTCACTAGCGCGGTCGAGACGCGTGAGATCAAGAACGCCCTCGTCCGCGCCGTCGACGAGCTGCCCCATCAAGAGCGCACCGTGATCTCGCTCTATTACTTCGAGGGTCTGACGCTCAAGGAAATCAAGGGTGCGCTCAACGTGTCCGAGTCGCGGGTTTCGCAGATCCACGCCCAAGCGGTGATCCACTTGCGGGCGAAGCTGCGGGCGCTGCGCGGCGACCTCGGTTACCGTGAGGGCGACCCGACCGTCAAGCAAAAGTATACCCGGCGCAACGCGGGATAGCTGCCGCCCGCGCGCTCGAGGCCGACCCGAACCTACAACGCGAGTTCCGACATCGGCGGAAAGCCGTGCTGCGCGCGGCCTTCGTCGGCGTCGTTCTTCATCGACGACTTGTAGAGTTCGAGGTGGCCGTCGGTCGCGCGGTCACGGTAGCGGTCGCGCAGCGCCTGCATCGCCACCTCGTCGAGCGGGGTGAAGCCGTCGGCGATTCGGACGTGATGGTCGAGCACTGCTTGTGAATCGATGCCGGTGACGGTCGTCAAGACGCCGGGCACCGACATCGCGTACCGCAGCGCGTCGTCGGGGTCGACCTTGCCGGCCTCGAGCATGCGGCCTTCGCTGAAGGCTTTCATTCCAATGACCTTGATGCCGCGTTCGCGCGCCAGCGGCACGACGTGCTTTTCGAACGAACGATAGTTGGGGTCGAGGACGTTGAGCGGCATCTGCGCGGTGTCGAACGGGAAGCCGCGTTCGATCATCTCGCGGTGGATCGCCGGGCGCTTGTGACCGGTGAAGCCGACGAAGCGAACGATGCCCTCACGCTTGGCCCGCTCGAGTGCTTCGACCACGCCGCCCTTGGCGTAGTGTCGCGCAGGATCGTCGTCGTACACGCACTCGTGAATCTGCCACAAGTCGAGATGATCCGTCCGCAGCCGCCGCAGCGACTCCTCGAGCTGCTGCCGCGCCACGTCGGCGCCCCGTCCGTGCGTGCAGACTTTGGTCATCAGGAAAACGCGGTCGCGGCGATTCCCGTCGGCGAGTGCCTTGCCCATGCGCTCCTCGCTGACGTGGCGGTTGTACTCCCAGGCGTTGTCGAGAAAGGTGATGCCGGCATCGATCGCCGCGTGCAGCAGCCGAATCGCCTCGCGTTCGTCGTCGATCAAGCCCAGGTGGTAGCCGCCGAAACCGATCGCCGGCACGGCGACCCCCGGCGCAATCTCGCGCATTGCAATCATGCTGGCCGTGTACCCGTTTCCGGCCGCCGTACGCGCCCGGGATAGGCGATGATGCTCCGCAAAACGAGGCCCCGGAGGCGGGCCGGCTTAGCCGGTTAGATTCTGCGCGGCCGTGCCATCGGCGACCGCTCCGCTTCCCTGCCGATCAGCGCGAACAGTGGTCTTGGCTTTTGCCGCCCAGCTCGTCTGGCTCGGGACACTAAGCCACTTTGAAGGTAACGCGGTTTGACGTCACGTTCGTAATATTGCCGCCAGTATAGACTGAGGGCACCGCACCGCGTTTGCCGTCCAGCGCTATGCCGGCCTTGATATACAGCGTGTATGTCCCAGCCTTCTTCACGTCAAAGCCCAAAGTCGCGAGACTGAGGGTGATGGGGAGCGATTCACCGGGTTCAACAAGCTGGACCGGAGTATGATGTGTGTCCAACGCGGCGGTAGAGGCTAAATAATCCCCATCGGGGTCAATCAGATTGATCCCATAGTCGTCGTAATTCGGAACCTTAATCTCATGCGCACTATGGTTTACCAACATGATCCTTATTTTCGGATCATCGCCGACCGAGTACACTGCTTTATCGGTAGACAGGATCAATTGCAAGCCCGGATTCAAAACTGTACTCGCGCGTATTTCGGTGCTAGGCATCGTCAGCAAGAGAGTGGCGACTACTGGAAGGATGACTCGTGAAATAAACATTTTATCGTCCTAAGTTCTTAGGGACAACTAATGGGTGGCGTGTTTGAATGTATGGATCCCCAGGTTGGGAGCATCGGGTTCGCAATCGCGCTACTCGATGGATGCGGAACCACAAGCGGCGCCGGAGTTGGCGCCAACGTCCAGATCGCCGTTGGGTAGGGACTATTTGGCGGGGGCGGAGGGACAAGATTCTGCGCCCCGCCGGCCCAATTCCATGGGACATCACCCAACGCGACGAATATCGAGTCATTCACGTCCGTGGTCGGTCGATACATGAAGAACATAGTATAACTCTGGACTAGGGATTCATAGTACCAGTAGTTCGGCAAGCCTTGGGCAGGGGCATCGATCGCGCTATAGATGATTGTTTGCCCAGGCGCAATCGTGGGCATCGGGATAGCGGCGCCAGGATAGACCGGACAGTTATCTAACGAATTCGAATAGTACTGAGCCGTTGTTCCCAGCAATAAGGAGCTGTTAATTACCTGCGTTCCGGTCAAGACACCGCTGTAAGTGCTGTCGCCCGTCGCAGCGAATGTGAATGTGATACCTGCGGGGGCGGACGCTTGACCCAGTGAAAGAGCAGGAAGATAATATTCACCGTACTGACCAACTTGCGGGCCAGTCGTAACGGCCTTCAATGTGATCTTCGTGGGCCTTTCAACCTTGATATTGAATGACAGCGTCGCGGGGTTATTAAACGCTGGGCCCCAATCTCCGTAGTCCCAAACAACCGCCGCGAGCGTGGGTGTCGGTTCGGGAGAAGTGTACGTGATCGGTACGATCCAATAGAAATCAATTCGCGGCGACGAAAAGGCCGTTGGCGCCAACGTGGCCGGCGTTGTGCCCACAGCGTATGGGCTAGCAATAATCTGGGGAGAGGAGGCCGACACGGATGTCCCTTGCGGTAAGGGCGCCCACGTTACCGTTGGTGTTGGAGCGTTTGTCGGTGTCAGTAGGATTCCCAAGGCGACGTGTTGCCCAATAGCTTTGGGAACCAACGTGTTTGTAAGGACCAAGGGTGTTGCGCTAGGGGCCGCGGTAGGATATGGATTTAGGTCTACAATATCGGCTTTGACGATCCCAATGACGTACGGGTGATTGGTCTGATAGTTGATTCCTGCGCAACTCGCAATCACGTTCTGATTGTAGAGACCCGGTGCCGTGCCCTTAGCCACCGTGAGTGTCTCCCACGGCGTCGTCGCTCCAGGTGCAGCAGTCGCCGTCGTCCAACTAGGCGTCGCGCCTGGAACCGTATTAACGTATGTGAAGATGTAGTAGCCGCAGCCCTGCGGCGCCGGCGGCGGAACCTCCCAATTACCCTGTCCACTCACGAATCCGACGAAGCCTATGACATCCGAATCAAAACCGCCGCCACTCGCCGTGTGCCGCACCCCTGACCTCATGAGGACGCGGGTTCTCCCATTTCTTGAAACGACATACATCTCGACGTTTTTCCCATCCGCCGAGGTTGGGGTTTGCGTGCGCCTTGTTGCGGCGTAATTCCGCTGGGATGGCCCCCGCCGCAGGCCGCAGCTATAGCCGCGGCCGCAATGACCAAGCCGAAACCTAATCTTCGCACCATCCAAGACACCCTTTACCTTGGCGGGGGAGGCGCAGCGCACTGCGATCGGCGTCGCGGTCGTACGCGTCGTTCAGGCACGTGCGCCCGACACGCACTAGAAGTCAAGCAACCGGCCGTTGTGCGAAAGAAATGGGACGCCGCCGGAGCGCGGAATCAAGCCTGACGTGAGCTGGCTGGGAAAACTGCGCACGGCCCTGACGCGCACGCGCGAGGCCTTCGGCGGAGAGCTCGAGACGATGGCGCTGGCGCGCCGGCCGATCGACGCCGCGCTATGGGACGACCTCGAGGAGATTCTCGTGGCGGCGGACTTCGGCGTGCCGACGACGGTGAAGATCGTCGAGGCGCTCAAAGCCGTTGCGCACCAGGATCGCTATGCGACCAGCGACCAAGTGATCGCGCGCTTCCGGCGCGACGTCCAGAATTTCCTGACGCTGCCCGAGATGGGTCTGCGCCTCGAGACGAAGCCGGCGGTGGTCCTGATCGTCGGAGTGAACGGCAGCGGCAAGACGACGACGATCGGCAAGCTCGCGCACGCGCTGGTCGCGCAGCGCAAACGCGTGCTGGTCGTGGCTGCCGA
>PMOG01000087.1 GCA_003161555.1 Vulcanimicrobiota bacterium
CGCATCGCCGTTTCGCGCGCGCTGGCGCGTTCGAGCACGTCGCGCAGGTCCTCGCGCGCGTACTTGATGCCGCCGACGCGGTCGGCATGGCCCGGACGCGGCACGTGCACTGCCCGTGCGGCCGGCGCATCGTCGTCGGGAGCGTCGACCCGCATGATCTCGGCCCAACGCGCGTGATCGCGATTTTCGATGATCAGCGCGATCGGGCTGCCGATCGTCACCCCGCGCCGCACGCCGGCGACGATGCGGACCTCGTCGGTCTCGATCGTTTGGCGGTTGCCGCGGCCGAAGCCCAGCTTGCGCCGCCGCGCCTGCGCGTGCAGCGTCGCGACGTCGAGCGGGAGGCCGCTCGGGATTCCCTCGATGATGCCGACCAGGGCGGCACCGTGGGATTCGCCGGCTGTGAGGTGGCGTAAACTCATACGGATTCAGCCTCCTGCGGAGGCTGAATCCACCTCGGCTTCGCCTCGTCAATCAGGATGAAGGTTGACACCGGACGTCTCATTCCGGCTGGTCCTTCGGCGCGAACCCGAACCAACGCTCGAATGTGGCCGCCGCCTGAGCCAGAAACATCGCCGTGCCGGTGACGGTCCGCAGTCCGCGCGCCCGTGCCTCGAGAATGAACGGCGTTTCCTCGGGAACGTACACCACGTCGAAGGCGGCGGCCGGCGGCGCGGCGTCGTGCGGTAAGAGCGAGCGCTGCGGCTCGCCGGCCATCCCGAGCGAGGTGGCGTTCACGTAGAGGTCGGCAGGCGGGACGGCATCGAGCGCGACCGCACGGCCGCCGAACGCCTGCGCCAGCGCTGCGGCACGGCCGGCATCGCGCCCCGCAAAGACGATCGCCGCCGCGCCGCTGCGGCGGGCGGCCTCGGCGACGGCGCGCGCGGCGCCGCCCGTACCGAGAATCGCGACGCGCGCTCCGGCCAGCGCGACGCCGGCCTGGGCCAACGCGGCCTCGACGCCGTCGACGTCGGTATTCGCGGCGACCAGCATGCCGTCGACGCGCGTCAGCACGTTGGCGGCTCCGCAGGCGAGCGCCGTCGAATCCGCGCGGCCGGCCAGCGCCAGCGCGCGCTCTTTGTGCGGCAGCGTCACGTTGCAGCCCAGAAAGATTGCATCGCTGCGCCACGCATCCAACGTCGCGGCGAGTGCCTCGGGCAGAACATCGACAGCCTCGTACGCCAGCGATATCCCGCTGGCGGCCGCGAAGCGCGCGAAGAGCGCCGGCGAACGGCTGTGCGCGATCGGATGCCCGATCACGGCCGCTCGCCAAGCCGTCATAGCGCGGCCTCGAGCGCGGCGGCGAAACCGGGAAACGATACGGCCGCACAGTCCGGATCGTCGAGCCGAATGCGGACGCCGGCGGCGCGCGCGGCAACCGAAAAGGCCATCGCGATGCGGTGGTCGTGGTGGGTCACGACGTCGCCGTCGTGCCACTGCGCCGGTCCGTGCACGGCGAAGCCGTCGGGCGCGGTCTCGACCGCAATGCCGAGCGCGCGCGCGGCGGCGGCGAAGGCCTCGATGCGATCCGATTCCTTCACCCGCAGTTCGCCCGCGCCGCGCACCGTCGTCGTGCCGCGTGCGAAACCACCCAGCACGCCGACCAGCGGCAGCTCGTCGATCAGGCCGGGGACCTCGGCCGGCTCGATCGCGATTCCCGACAGCGGCGCGCCGCGGACGGTCACGCTTCCACGCGGCTCCGCGCCGCCGGCTTTCGGAGCGATCTCGACCGACGCTCCGAAACGACGCAGCACGTCGAGGAACGCGCTGCGGGTCGGATTGAGTCCGACGTCGTCGACGGTTACCGACGCGCCGGGCACTGCCGCCGCGGCCGCAAACAGAAACGCGGCGCTCGAGATGTCGCCGGGCACGTCGAGGTCGGTTGCGCGCAAGGCCGCCGGTCCGTTGATTGCGAGCCGTCCGCCGTTCGAATCGACCGCGACCCCGAACGAGCGCAGCAGCCGTTCGGTATGATCGCGCGTCGCAAGCTCACCGCTGAGCTGCGTGCGGCCGTGGGCGCCGAGCGCGGCCAGCAGCAGCGCCGATTTGACCTGAGCGCTGGCGACGGTGACGGCGACGTCGGCACCCTGCGCGTGCGGATTCCCGCGCACCCGCATCGGCGCCGTGCCGGTGCCGCTGAGGTCGATCCGCGCGCCGAACGCCGCCAGCGGTCCGGCAACGCGGCGCATCGGCCGCGACTGCAGCGACGCATCGCCGGTGAGCGTCACGTCGATCGCACGCGTTGCAAGCAGTCCGGCCAGCAGCCGCATCGTCGTACCGCTGTTGCCGCAATCGATGGCGCCGGCGGGCGACGCAAACGCGCCGGCGCGCCCTTCCACCACCAGAACTCCGGCATCGTCACGGCCCATGACGGCGCCGAGCGCGCGCATCGCGCTTTGCGTCGAGCGCACGTCGAGCCCGTCGGGGACGTTTCCGATGCGCGACGTCCCCTCGGCAAGCGCGGCGAACATCACTGCCCGGTGCGCGATCGACTTGTCACCGGGGACGCGAAGGGCCGTCATCGCGCGCTCATTCCTGCCCGAGCAAGGTGGGACGCGATGAAGCCAGGTCGAGGTCGATCAGCAGTTTGCGCATGATGACGTTGTCGATCTCGCCGCGCTCCCGCATCTCGATGAGGGCTTGGCGCTGGGCATCGAGGATCGCGCGCTCCGCTTCGGCGTGCTGCGCGAGATGCGCTTTCTTGCTCGCCGCGTCACCGGCCCGCAGCGACTCGCGCTTGTGTTCGAACTGCCGTCGCAACGCGTCGGCGTGGTCGGATTCGAGCCGTCCGGCCGCCTCGAGCTGATCGATTTGGGAGAGCGCCGCGTCGGTGCTGCGCACGAGCGCGAGCCGAACCAGCTCGCGTTCTTCGTTGGTGCCGGTGATGTGCAGCCGGCTCACGACCGCCGGCAGGGTGAGGCCGCCGCCCACCAGCGTGACCAAAATGACCGTGAAGGTCAGGAAAATGATCAGATCGCGATGCGGAAAATGGGAGCCGTCGGGAAGGACGAGCGGGATGGCCAGTGCCGCAGCCAGCGAGACGGCGCCGCGCAGTCCCGACCATGCGACGACCAGGGCGTGTTTCCAGTCCGGCGCCGCATGGTCGGCCGGCGCCGCGGTCGGCGCGTATTCCGCCAGCACGACGAGGACCACACGCACGACGATGATGACGGCGTTGATCACCACGGCGTAGCCGAGGACGAGCTGCCAGGAGTCGCGCGCGAACGCGGCGTGCGCGATATCGTGAAGCTGCAGGCCGACCAGCAGAAACAGCACCGCGTTGGCGACGAACACGAGCGTGTTCCAGAACCCAATCAGCTGGGTGCGCGACGCCGGCGCGAGCACGCGCGGCGTGAACCAGTTGGCATAGACGCCCGCCGTCACCACGGCGAGCACGCCCGAGAGTCCGAGATACTGCGCCGGAAGATAGGCCAGGAACGGCACGGTGAACGAGATGACGCCCTGCAGCTGCGGGTCCTTGATACGCCGCCACAGCTCGACCGCCAGCCGGCCGGCCAGGAAGCCGATCGCGATCGACCCGACCACATCCACGACGAACAGCAGCACGATACCGTTGGCGTGAAACGTGCCGGTCGCCACGACGGTAACCGCCGTCGCGTAAATGACCAGCGCAGTCGCATCGTTGAGCAGGCTCTCGCCTTCGATGATCGCGATGACGTGGCGCGGAAGCCGAAAGTGTTCGAGGACCGGAACGGCGGCCAGCTCGTCGGTCGGCGAGACGATTGCACCCAGCACGAAGGCCGCTCCCCAGGGCATGGCCGGCACGATCGCGTGCGCGACCACCGCGACCACGATCGTCGTCACGATCACGAGGCCAAAGGCGAGTACGCCGATCTGACCGGCGTTCTCCAGCATGATGTCGCTGGGGGCGGTGATCGCTTCCCAGTACAGCAGCGGCGGCAGAAAGACCAGCAGCACGATGTTGGGATCGAGCTGAATGTGCGGCAGCCCCGGGATGAAGCCGAGCACCAGCCCGCCGAGCACCAGGACGATCGGATACGAGACGTTCACCCGCTTCGCCAACGCGACGAGCGGGATCGCCGCGATGAGCAGCGCCAGCAGGAAGCCGACTTGCGTGTTATTCATCGTCGCGCTCGGCGCGCGTCAGACGTGGATGCTCACGCGGCCCGAGGCCAAATCGTGATAGCCCGACGCGACGCGCAGGGTACCGTTCGCGAGCGCCGCCTTGAGGATCGGGCTCGTCGCCAGCGACGCCGCCGTCAGGGCTGCGTTCACCTCGATCACCTTGCGCAGGCGTTCGGGGTCGTCGCGCGGCACGCGGCTGACCGCCGGTGCGATCGCGTTCACCACCGAAACGATCGAAGCCGGCGGGATCGGGCCGCCGTCGAACGTCGCGACCGCCGCATCGCAGGCGCCGCACGAACTGTGACCGAGCACGAGCACGAAGGGTGCGTGGAATTCGGCGACCGCGTATTCGATCGATCCGACCACCTCGGGATTTGACACCTCGCCGGCCGTGCGGCAGACGAACAGATCGCCGAAATGGAGCGAGTCGAAGACGATTTCAGTCGCGACCCGGGTGTCGGCGCAGCAGAACACGACCGCCCACGGCCGCTGCGGGTACTTGGCCGACGGCGCCGGGAGACGGCGCATCCCGCCGGCGCGGAAACGCTCGTTGCCCGCGCGCAGCCAGGCCAGCGCTTCGGCCGGGGTGCCGCGTGCCGGGGCGACCGGATCGACCGTCGAGAGTGCAGCGGCTGCCGCCGGCTGGGCCGACGCCGCGAACGCGGCAGCGAGGCCGCCGACAAACCGGGAACGCGTCACCTTCATCATAACGGCACCATCCTCGACCGCTGCGGCACACGTACGCCGCGCGGGGTCGACGCCCTTGTCGCGCGGCCGAGAGTGTGCCGCCGCGCAGCGGCGAACTCGCCGCAGATGACCGCTATCGCCGTGCCCCCGGAACTCATCGCGGAGACGATCGCAATCCGGCGCGATCTGCACGCGCATCCCGAACTGGCCTTTGCCGAAGTGCGCACGGCGACGTTCGTCGCAGCGAAGCTGCGCGAACTCGGGATCGAGACGCACGAGGGGATCGGCGGAACCGGCGTGGTTGGGGTGCTGGCCGGTGCGCTGCCCGGCCCGACGATCATGCTGCGGGCCGACATGGACGCGCTCCCGATGACCGAGGAGAACGACGTCGCCTACGTCTCGCAGAATCCGGGCGTCACCCACGCCTGCGGTCACGACGCCCACGTCGCGATGCTTTTGGGCGCGGCCTCCGTGCTGCGCGAGCGGGTCGCCGAGATCCGCGGCCGGATCGCGCTCGTGTTCCAGCCGGCCGAAGAGGGCGGCGGCGGTGCTCCCGCGATGCTGAAGGACGGTCTGATCGAACGTTTCGGCATCGAGCGCGCTTACGGCATCCACATCGTCTCGATGTATCCGAGCGGGATGTTCGGACTGCGGCCGGGGCCGATGATGGCGGCGGTCGATTCGTTCGATCTGGTGGTCGAAGGGCGCGGCGGCCACGGGGCCATGCCGCACCGCTCGGTCGACCCGATCGTCGTGGCGGCGGAACTGGTGGGCGGCTTGCAGCGCATCGTCAGCCGCGAGATCGACCCGCTCGAACCGACGGTAGTGACCCTTGGTGCCATTAACGGCGGCACGACCTACAACGTCATTCCGCCCCGCGTCGTGCTCAAGGGAACGGTGCGTACCTTCAGCGAGGAAACGCGCGCGACGCTCGAAGGCCGCATCCGCCGCATCGCCGACCACACCTGCGCCGCCGCCAATGCGACGGCGCACCTCGACTGGCACGCGTCGTACCCGGTAACCGCGAACGATCCGGCCGAAGCGGAGTTCGTCACGCGCGTGCTCGCCGAGACCTTCGGCGCCGAGCGCGTGGTCGAGATCGCGCCGGTGATGGGCAGCGAGGATTTCTCCTACTTCGCGCAGCGCGTACCGGCGTGTTTCGTGTTCCTCGGCGCCGGCGACGACGCGCACGCCTTTCCCAACCACCATCCGGCGTTCGACATCGACGAGTCGGCGATGGCCGCGGGGATCAGCGCGCACGTCGCGATCGCGCTGGCGGCGACGGGACGTTAAAAAGGCGGCCGAGTTCCGGCCGCCTTTCGATGTCTGCCGCAGCCGGTCAGGCGGCGGTTTCGGTCCGGGTGTGCGCGTCTTTGGCGAGCGTGAGCAGGCGGCCGAAGGCGGCCGCGTCGTGCACGGCCAGATCGGCCAGCGCCTTGCGGTTGAGGTTGACGCCCGACTTCTTGAGCCCGGCGATCAGCTTCGAGTAGCTCAGACCTTCGCGACGGGCGGCCGCGTTGATGCGGGCAATCCACAGCGCGCGGAAGTCGCGCTTGCGCACGCGGCGGTCACGGAACGCGTACGCGAGGGAGTGGAGCAGCGCCTCGTTGGCGACGCGATAGTTGCGGCGGCGTGCCGCCCGGAAGCCCTTGACGAGCTTCATCACCTTGCGGCGGTGCTTGATCTTCGAGACGCCGCGTTTGATACGAGCCATGTCTGCAAACGCTCCTTATAGCAGGTAGGGAATCTGCGGCGCGAAGCGCTTCAGATCACCTTTGAACGTCGCCTGGTCCTTGCGGAACTTCCGCTTGCGGTTGCGCGACTTCTTGCTGAGAATGTGGCCGCAGCCCGAAAACTGGTGGCGATGCGTCACGATCCCGTTGGCGCTCACTTTGACCCGTTTGGCGGTTCCGCGGTGCGTGCGTATTTTAGGCATGGGCTCCCTCGACGGTGGCCACCGCTTCCGTGCTCACTCCGTTTTCGGCAGCCTCGTCGGGTTCATCGTGATGAACGGCGGTTTCGGCGTCGTGGTGCGCGGTGTCCGTCTTCAAGTGGACGAAACGCGGCGGACCGAGCGGAGTGGCACGCGGTGCCAGGATGAGAAACATGTTCTTGCCTTCGAGTTTGGCTTCGCGTTCGACGATCGCGCTGTTTTCGAGATCCTTCGCGACCCGGTCGAGCAGTCGTTTTCCAAACGCGGTGTAGGTGATTTCGCGGCCCCGGAACATGATCGTGACTTTGACTTTACCGCCGTCGAGGAGAAGACGTTCGGCCATCTTCGCCTTGACTTCGTAATCGTGGACATCGATCTTGGGCCGCAGCTTGACTTCGCGCAACTCCCAGTTGCGCTGTTTCTTCCGCGCTTCTTTATCTTTTTTCGACTGCTCGTACTTCAAACGACCGTAATCACCGATACGGCAGACCGGCGGGACCGCGGTCGGTGACACTTCGATGAGGTCCAAACCCTTGGCGCGGGCCATCCCGAGGGCTTCCTCGGTGGGGATGACGCCGAGCTGTTGGCCGGCATCGTCGATGACGCGGACTTGGCGGATTCTGATCTGCTCGTTGACGCGAAGCGGTCGTGCTATGACAAACTCTCCAGAAGGGACACAAAAAAAGCGAAGACGCCGAAGCGGTCCCCGCTATCCAAGGAATGACCGGATCGCCCGCAGGCATCCGGTGAGGGTCTCGCGACCCTGCTTCGGCTCGCGTATTGTACTATGGCGCCCCCAAGGGGTCAAGGCAAACCCCGCGCGGCGCAATCACCGCCTGCCCTACCGAGCAAGCGCGCGATTGGGCCGCGGCGGGAACGGCGGACGCCCGGGGGCCGTCGCCAAGGCCTCCTCGATGAGGCGCAGCGCGGTGGCGAGCTGCGGGTCGCGGCCGGCGATAGTGTCCTGCGGCGCGACATCGACTTCATGCGTCGGATCGGTACCGTAGTTCTCGACATCCCAGCCGGCGTCGGTGAACCAGAACGAGAACTCCGGCTGCGTCGTTTGGGTGCCGTCAACGAGACGATGGCGCGGGTGGATGCCGACCACGCCGCCCCAGGTGCGCATGCCGACCAGCGGCCCCAGGCCGTAGAGCTTGAAGCAATGACTGAAAATGTCGCCGTCGGAACCGGCGAATTGATTGGTGATCGCGACCATCGGACCCGCGACCGACTCTTCGGGGTAGGGTGCGGGCGGGGTCCAGCGCGCTACGTCGTATCCGACGCGCTTGCGCGCCAGCTTTTCGAGCAGCAGCGCTGAGACGTGGCCGCCGCGGTTGTAGCGCACGTCGACGATCAGCGCGTCGCGGTCGAACTCGTTGAGATAGCCGCGGTGGAACTCGGCAAAGCCCCACGGACCCATGTCCGGAATGTGGACGTAGCCGACCCGGCCGGCGGTCGAGGTGTGGACGCGGCTGCGGTTGGCGTCGATCCAGGCGCGATAGCGCAGCATGCGTTCGTCGCGCAGCGTGCGCACCAGCACGCGCCGTACCTCGCCCTCGCGAGCCACCGACAGCACGATGTCGCGTCCGGCCTGGTTCACCAGCAATGCGCCGGGTCCGACGCGCTGCGTGAGGGGATGGCCGCCGACCGCGACCAGCACGTCGCCGGCGCGCACGTCGAGTCCGGTTGCGGCCAGCGGCGAATCGAAGTCGCGGTTCCACGGATCGCCGCGTAGGATCGCGTCGATGCGATAGCCGCCGGCGGCGGCATCCCAGTGCATTTCGGCACCCAGGAAACCGTTCTTGTACTGCGGCGGCAGCGGCTTGTCGCCGCCGGACTCGTAGGCGTGCGACGTGCCGAGTTCGCCATGCATCTCCCAGATCAGATCCGAGAGTTCGTCCCGGGTGCGGATCCGCTCGAGCAGCGGCTCGTAGCGCGCGAGCACCGCGTCCCAATCGATACCGGACATCTGCGCGTCCCAAAAGCGCTCGCGCTGCAAGCGCCAGGCTTCGCGCAGCATCTGGCGCCACTCCGCGGGCGGCTCGACGAGCACGCTGATGCGGCTCAGATCGAGCCAGCCGGTGCGCCGGCCGGCGTCCGGCAGCGGCTTCTCATCGTCGCCGTTGTCCGGCAGTTCGCCGCCCGCATCGATGGCGCGGAGTTTCCCGTGCGATTCGTACACCAGCGTGCGGGCGTCCGGGCCGAGCACGAAATCGGCGATCTCGTCGGCCAGCGGCGCGCTGCGCTGCTGTTCGAAATCGTAGGCCAGCAGTTCACCTTCGCTGTCGTCGTCGGGGGCGGTATTCGGGCGAATGCCGCGGACCGGGAAGCGCGAGAACACCACCCGGCCCTTGGCGGCGGCGATGCGGTCGTACGCGCCTTCATCGACCGGAAACCCGATGATGCGCAGCGGCAGCCCGTCGGCGTCGATGGTGACCGACGCGCGTGCATCCGGCTTGTCGTCGTCCTTG
This sequence comes from Vulcanimicrobiota bacterium, assembly GCA_003161555.1. Lineage (GTDB taxonomy): Bacteria > Vulcanimicrobiota > Vulcanimicrobiia > Vulcanimicrobiales > Vulcanimicrobiaceae > Vulcanimicrobium > Vulcanimicrobium vanleeuwenhoeki. The sequence continues at coordinate 9,199 of PMOG01000087.1, forward strand.
TCGTCGTCGCGATCCTTGTGCAGCGGCGCCGGCTTGGGCACGAAGGGGCTGCTGGTCGCAGCCGCGAGCGTCACCAGATAGGGACGCCACGCTTCGGGGAAGCTCAACTCGAATTGGAGCGCGTCGTAGACCGGATGAAAGTCGCGATTCGACAGGAAGTAGAGGTACTTGCCCTCGGGATCCCAGGCCGGCGAACGATCTTCGCGCAGCGCCGAGGTGGCATCGACGATGCGTCCGCTCGCGCACTCCGCCAGCCGGATGATCGAGGTGTGCGCTTTGGGCGACCAGGTATAGGCGAGCCACGCGCCGTCGGGCGAGAACGCCAGGTCGTCGATCCAATCGCCGATGCTGGTGTCGATTTTGCGGGCCGCGCTCCCAACCTCGAGCAGCCACAGCTCGTGGCGGTTGGTCGCGAACGCGATCCGGTCGCCGGCGGGTGAGGCGGCCAGCTCGTGGATGATGCCGGTGTCGTCGCTGGTGAGGTACGACGGCGCCGCGCTCTGATCGACCGGCGCGACCGCAATGCGCTCGTACCCGGCGGTATCGTCGACGTAGACGATGCGCGCACCGTCATGCAGCCAGGTCAGCAAGCGGCGTCGCGCGCCGTCGTCGGCGCCGTGTTCGATGACGGCCTCTTCCCAGAGCGGCATCGTGTACGCACGGCCGCGCGTTACCAATCCCAGCGCCGTACCGTCGGGCGACGGCGACCAGCGTTCGAGCAGATCGGCGGCGTCGACGAAGCGGCGCGCCGTCTCGGGCGCGTTCGAGGGCATCGTCGTCGCGACGCGTTCGACGCTTCCGCTCCGCGGGTCGCACAGCACGAGCTCGCCGCCGCAGGCGTAGACGATGCGCGTGCCGTCGGTCGACGGAAAGCGAACGTAGTACTCGCGTTCGTGCGTGTGGCGTTGCAGATCGCTGCCGTCCGGGAGCACCGAGTACAGATTACCAATCCCTTCGTGATCGGAGAGAAACAGGACGCGTTCGCCGAGCCACATCGGCCACACGAGGTTGCCGTTGAGTTCGCGGCAGATGCGCACGAAATTGCCGTCACCGCGCGCGTCGGCCCAGAGATGCCCGGCCGTCCCGCCCCGATAGCGCTTCCAGCGCGCGGGGTCGATCGCGTTGCGGCCGAGCAGTGTCGCTCCGTTTGCGGCGACGTCCAGCGTCATGACGTGTCCGAGACCGGCGGCGACGGGCTCGCCGCCGTCGGCAGCGACGCGAAAGGCAAACGTTTCTTTGATGAACGGCGACCCGCTGTCCGAGGTAAACGCCACGAAGCGCCCGTCGCGCGACCACGCGCAGCAGTGCAGAACTTCGCTGCCGAGGTGCGTCGCACGGCGCGGCACGCCGCCGTCGGACGGCATCAGGTAGAGTTCGGGGTGGCCCTCGTCACGGCCGACGAACGCGATCTGCGTTCCGTCCGGCGAGAGCCGCGGCAGCGAACACTCGCCGGCCAGCGACGTCAACCGGCGCGCCGCACCGCCGCCGGCGTCGACGGTCCAGAGGTCGTCCTCGCAGACGAAGACGATGCGGTCCCCGGAAATGGTGGGAGTGCGGACATAGCCCGAAGCGCTCACCCGCCTCCGGTACGCCCACCGGCGGCGGGAGTCCCCGTGAGAGCGAGGGAGGCGGCGGTTTTCCGGCGCTTTTCCGGGGTAGGAGCATGCGAGCGATGGAAAGCGATGATGCCCAGACAGTCAAAGCGCTCGTGCAGGGCGTCAAAGGCCGCGTCAAGCGCCGCACCTTCATTCAGGACTGCACCGAGCCGCTGACCGGGCGGGTCGACGAGCGAAAGATCGCGGCGAAGTTCAACAACCTCGAGCATGCCGTCGACGAGCTGGCGACGGCGGTCGAGATGGTCGCCGACGACGCCTCGGAGGCCAAGTCGGCCTGACGTCCGCGAAACGGGAACCGCGCTCCAGGCCGTGAACGCGGGCCGCGATGGACGAACTCCTCGCAGCCTTCGAGGCCGGTGAGCCGCGCGCGCTGGCACGCGCCATCTCCCGCTGCGAGTCGGGCCGCGGCGCGGAACTGATCCGCGCCCTCTATCCGCGCACCGGCCGCGCGCTGACGGTCGGACTCACCGGACCGCCGGGCGTCGGCAAGTCGACGCTCACCGGCGCGCTGGTCGCGCTGCTGCGGCGGCTCGGCAAAACCGTCGGTGTCATCTCGGTCGATCCCAGCTCGCCGTTCTCGCACGGCGCGCTGCTCGGCGACCGTATTCGGCTGGCCGAACACTTCACCGACCCCGGCGTCTTCATTCGATCGATGGCCTCGCGCGGGCACCTCGGCGGCGTCGCCGGGGCGACCGCCGACGCGGTCTCCCTGATGGATGCGTTCGGGTTCGACGTCGTGCTGATCGAGACGGTCGGCGTCGGGCAGTCGGAGATCGAGATCGCGGAGGTCGCCGACACCACGCTCGTCGCGCTGCAGCCCGGCAGCGGCGACTCGGTCCAAGTGCTCAAAGCGGGGATCCT
>PMOG01000105.1 GCA_003161555.1 Vulcanimicrobiota bacterium
GCGCCGCCCGGGAAGACGAACAGAAACGTCGAGACGACGACCAGATGCGGGATCGTCTCGTGGTGCGCGTGCGCGGCCGTGTTCTGGAATTGCAGGTTCATGTAAACCGGCAGCACGATCGCCGCCAGCAGCGCCGGCCCGTGGATCCCGACCACCCACAGCAGCGCTTCGATCGCGGTGATCAGCGCGAGCGCCACGAAACTGTCGCCGAGCGTCGCCAGCGGTGCGACGGCGGCGGCGATGATCCCGGCCAGCGAAAAGTGCACCAGGAACAGCAGCCCGCATGCGACGCACAACCCGAGCGCTCCGGCGACGTCGCCGCGTCCCGGCCCGAAACGGCGCCGCCCCAACGCCAACGCCCCCGCGCTCGCAAGGCAAACGACGATCGCGGTGAACAAGCCGCTCGCTCCGAGCGTCGTCGCGAAGGCGCCCCAGCCGCTGCTGCCGTGCGAACGCACGAAGGCAACCAGCGCGGTAACGGACGCGCGCGGCAGCTCCAGCCAAAAGACGATGATCGCGAGCCCGACCATCAGCACGACCGGGTACTGCAGGCGCACGGCAAGCCGCAGCGCGAGTACGAACGTCATCACGATCGACGCGAGCGCGAAGGCCGGTCCGATTCCGTCGCGGATCTGTGCCGCCAGCGACGGCCAGCCCGCGAACGGGTGCAGCGCGAGCAGCGCCACCAGGTAGAGCACGACCACGCCGAAGGCGACCGGCAGCGATTCGCTCAGCGCCTTGACCGCCGGCGCCTCGGCAAAACGATGCGCGTAGGGCGCGACGGCCCGTTCCAACCGGGCGACGAAACCGTCGCCGGCCGGAAGTTCGAACTCGGCCGGGGACGCCGAGGCGTTCGGTCTAGAGTTTCCGGATGACGGCTTCGACTCGACCGACGATCGTGACATCCTCCGCGTAGATTGGCTCCATAGCGTCGTTCTCCGGCTGAAGCCGGATGCGCCCATCCTCGCGGTAGAATCGTTTGACCGTCGCTTCGCCGTCGATCATCGCGACGACGATCTCACCGTTGTTCGCGGTCGGACGCGGTTCGACGACGACCAGATCGCCGTCGAGAATCGCGGCGTTGATCATCGAATCGCCTTTGACGTGCAGCACGAACCCGCCGTGACGCGGCGCCCACGCGGCCGGCAGGATGAAATGATCCTCGAGGTTCTCGGCCGCCGTGATCGGCACGCCGGCCGCCACCCGGCCCAGGATCGGCAGCGTGACCGAATCGACGTACGGCGGCGCGCCTTCCTCAGGCGAAGCGACCAGCGCGCGCGGCTTGGTGGGATCGCGCTTGAGCAGGCCCCGCCGCTCGAGCGTCTTGAGGTGCGACTGCACCGTCGACGAGGACGAAAGGCCGACCCGCTCGCCGATCTCGCGCACGGACGGCGGGTACTTATGTTCGGCGGTAAAGGAGCGAATGACGTCGAGGATCCGCTGCTGCTTGTCGGTCGTGGCCCGCTCGGCCATGGGACCTCCTTGAAGAATGCCACCCAGTGGGCACAGCATCGCGCGACGCTGTGGATCGGCAGCACAGGTGATGTGCCGCCCTCGTTGGCGGGAACTATAACACAAAGTCGCGCCCGCAAGCAAACATACGTTCGAGAAACCCTTGACGGGCGGCGCGCCCCTTGATACCATCTAGGGGACGAACGAGCGTTCGGCACAATATCTAGGGGAATGGAGCACCATGCGCGGGATATCGAAAAGGCGGAAACCGACCCTGATGCCGCTGGTCGCCCTCGCCGGCCTCAGCCTGGCGGTGACGCTGCCGGCGCTCTCAAGCACCGTCCACGCCGCGCCGCCGGTCGCCTACGCGACGGTCACGGTGCGAAGCGGCGATTCACTCTGGTCCCTCGCCGAGCGCAAGACCGCTCCCGGCGGCGACGTCCAAACGACGGTCGACCAGATTCTCGGCGCCAATCACCTCGCCTCGTCCACGCTGCACGTCGGCCAAACGCTCCGGATTCCGCAATAACGCCGATGCGCAAAGCGCTCTGAGCCGCTGCCCTACCTGAACGAATGAAAGAAGCCCGGTCGAAACCGGGCTTCTTCGTTTGTCGGGTTGCGAACGGCTTAGATCTTGAGGCGAGCCTCGAAGAACATCGCGAACGGTGCATAGACCCCGCCGGCTCCCGTATACGGGTTGACCGGATTGTAGGGAGAGGCCAAGAAGGGTTGGATGGCGTCCCCCGGGTTATACTGGTTGCCGATCGGCGTGATACCGCCGCCGGAACCGTTCGTTGACGTGTAGCTGCAGGTGTTTGCGACCGCGAACGCCACTTTCGTGCCGCCGAAGCAGCGATCGTAGATGTTCGCGAGATTGGCGACCAGCGTCAGCCGTTTGCTCGCCTGATAGGTGACCTGCATGTGAAGCAGGACCTGGTTGGGAGCCACGAACGCTCCGACCCCGTCGAAGGCCTTCGTGTACGGATCCGGGATCGCCAGCGAGACGCCGCTGTTGGGACTCGCCGTTGCGCAGGTCGCCGCGTTGTACGGAGAACCACCCGGCGCGCCATAGCCATAGCGCGGATCACCCGTGATCGCGCTTCCCAGGACACCGGTGCAGCTGTCCGGCGCGACGCCGGGAGTCGACAGCGGCACGCCGTAGCGGATACCGCCGAAGAACTGCAGTGCGGGAGTGATCGCCAGCGGCCCGTGTTTGTACTGCACGAGCAGCGTGCCGATGAACGGCGCACCGAACTGCGAATAACCGCCCGCGCCGATCCCGCCGGGGAAGGTATCGTAGACCGGGTAGTTCGCGTTCGGATCGAGGAGCTGCTGGACCGGAGCGTTCCAGTACGGGTTGGCGACGTCGCCGGCCGCACAGGTCGGATCCGCAGCACCACCCGTCGTATAGCACGGCGCCGCGGTGTTAGGAGCGCTCGCTCCAGGCACGAGGCAACGCTTGTCGCTCGGATGTGTCGAGCAGAACGAGGTGTAGCTGTTGTAGTTCGCTATCCCTTGGTTCAGCGCGTACACGACCGAGTTTCCGTTCGGCTGCGGCGTGTAGTTGACGTAGCTGTTGGTGTACGCAAAGGAGAGCCGCCCCGCGAACCCATCGCGCGAGAAGTTGCCCTTATCTAGTTCCAGTTCGACGCCCTGGGACGTCTGCCGTCCGACGTTGAGCCCCGACACGAAGTTGGTCTTTTGGTCGAGATAGAACTGCTGGATCTGGTCCTGCGTCTTGCGCAGGAACGGGGTCAGCTTGATCGAGGTGTCGCCGCTGAACTGGTGCTCGAGCGAGAAGTCGTAGTTGTTCGAGACTTCCGGCTGGATCGCATGCATCGGCGTATCGCCGATGCCGTAGCGCACGAAGTTCTGCAGAAACAGCGGGGCATCGGCCTGCGTGACGTTGTACTGCTCGAAGGCCGTATTGGGCGCTTCCGCATACCGTCCGTAGCTGGCCCGAAGAACGGTGGCGGGGTTGACGGTGTATGTCGCGCCGATGCGCGGCTGCAGTTCGTCGAACGTTTCGGTCTGGGCGGGCGGATTGTACTGGGCCAGCGTCGGGAACTGGAGGTTCCAGGCGTTGTACCAGAACACACGCGCTTGCCCGTCCTGGGTATTCCCGCCGACGAATTGGAATTGATCCAACCGCAACCCGAGGTTGACGTTTATGCGGTCGGTCGGTTTCCATTGGTCGGTCACCGAGAATGCGCTGAACCGCGGCGTGACCTGGTTGTAGACGGCGTGCGGCCCGGTCTCGGCCAACATGTATTGGCACGCTCCGGTTCCGCAGGTACCGCTCGCGGGAGTGACCGTACCGTTGTACGCTTGACCGAAGGTGAAGTTTCCCATGGCGGGGTTGATGTTCGTGCCCGAGCTGTTGTAACACGGAGTTGGGGTACCGCCCGGCGCGTAACACACGCCGCTGTACGGTGCGGCGGAGTTGACCAGCACGCCGGCGAGGGTTCCGAACACTTCGCTGTCACTGGGTCCGCCCAGGAAGTTCAGCATTTGGAAGTTGTTGTCGCGCAGCGACGTCGCCGTCGTGTACGACCCCTGCACCGTCAGGAGGTGCGCGGCGGAGATCTGGTTCGAGTAGGTCGCGCTTAGGCCGCGCGTATGGCTGGACAACTCATAGTCGGGTGAACCCGGGCAGATGTAGTTGCAGTACGTCGACTGCGGATCCGTCTGGAGCCAGTCCGAGTAATACGAGTAGCCATAGATGCGGAAGAACGCCGTGGTTCCGAAGTTGTGCTGGTACTGGATCTTGACGATCGACTGATCGTTGCTGATCTCGTCTTCCGCGGTCGGATCGAGGTTCGCGTACGGCAGCCGTCCGTTCGGCGACTGCGGATAATTATACGGAACGACCCCGCCGCCGCTATAGGAGACCGGCAGCAGTGACCCCAGCGGGGCGCCGGTATACTGATACCCGTCGAAGTAGAACGGCACGCCCAGCCCGACCGCGTTGGCATACGCGTTGCCGCCGAGATCGTTGGTCGAGTTGGCGTAGTAGTTCGAGATGTGATCGATGCTTACCAGCGCCTGGATGTCGTCGCGGCTGCCGTCGGCCCGTGGGATGCCGAAATGCAGGTTCAGGACGGTATCGCGGACATTGTTGCGGTCGTTGTCGCCATAACTGAACGGTCCGAGAACATACGCGCGCGTTGTTCCGCCGTTGGTATAGTCGACGCCGCCCGGCCCGCTGCACGAAGCGGCGGACGTGCCGCTCGCGCAGGGCGCTAAGGGCTGGCCCCAGTTTTGCGAGAGTGACGCACCATCGTAATTATCGTAGTAACGATAATCTTGATTGTACGCGCCGGTCGCCGCATAGTACGAGAACGTGCGGCTCGGGTTCGCGCCGCCGACTTCGAAGGCGACCTTGTTGTACAGCGACGGAGCGCCGGCAGCCAGGGTGAGGTTCGTGTAGGCCGGAGCGGTACCGGTCTTGATGACCTGGTTGATGTAGCCCGAAATGCCCTCGGCTTCGGCGTTGGCAGGTTCGGCGCCGGTATACACCTGGAGCTCCTGCTGTCCGAGCGACGAGAGCGGTCCGGAGGGATAGTTGTCAAAGGAGCGATTGACCGGGACGCCGTCGACCTCATAACCGATCTGGTCGTAATCGCCGCCGCGGATGCTGATCGTCGGGCCGGCACCGATGTAACCGCCTTGGCCCGGCGTGATGAAAACGCCGGGAACGGCCGAGATTGCCGACCAGGCGCTGTTGAGGGTGCCGCCGCCGCCCAGCGTCGAGGCTTTGTCTTGCGTGACCGTGTCGATCGAGTACTGGTCGGCGGTCGTACCGGGCTTCACCAGCGCCGATGCAGCACGCGATGTGACCGCACCGATTTGGGTGAGGCGCTTCCTCGGGGTGAGGGTCACGCTGAGCGTCGCGTCGGCCTGGACGGTGACGCCGCTGAGCGCGGCCGGGTCGTACGTGCTCGACGCCGGCGTCGAAACGCTGTACGTGTCCGGTGCGAGCGAGATGAACGAGAAGTGACCTTGAGCGTCCGTGTGCGTCGTCGATGACTGCGAAGGGCTCACAGCCGTGACGGTTGCGCCTGGGACGGGTTGTTGCGTAGAAGAGTCGAGCACGATGCCGTTGATGACCCCGGTCGTACCGGCCAGAACGCTTGTCGTTCCCTGGAGTACGAAGGTGAGGATCAACAGCAGTGCAACGACGCTCCTCTTGAAGAGTCGAGCTATCGTCATAAGCACCGTTCCTTTGGGGAGGGTGTGTGGACGCGACCGAGCGCAAGGCGCGGTTCGCCCTGGCACTATTCTGGCAGCCCCTCAGGCTTCCCCCAGGATTATCCGGGCCTTATGGCCGGGCGTTTCGCTGCACGATGACGACGCTGTGCGCCTCATGACCATCGAGAAATGCCAGCCCCTCATCCATCCAGCCGTCGAGGCCTCCCGAGAGATGGCGCTGGACCTCGCGGACCACGTGGCGCCGGCTCTTCAGCCACTGGAGCTCGGCGCGGGTCGTAGCGACCCACACGGCCTCTTCGCATTCTTCGCACTGGTAGCCGAACCGCATCACGTCAGTATATCACCGCACAGAAAAGGGGCCCCGCCGAAGCGGAGCCCCTTTCGCGAACGTTTCCGTTCCCCGTCTTACATCTTGAACTGAGCCGTGAAGAAGACTTGGAGCGGGTTGACGTTGGTCCCGTATGCCTGCTGACCGGCGATACCGCCGGTCACCGGGAAGTACGGGTACGCCTGGGTCTGGAACGAGTTGCCTGGGTTGTAGAAGTTGCCGGCCTGGAAGCCCGTGGCCGAACCGTACCAGCAACCGAGTTTCGAATTCGAGAACGTCCACGGTTCCTTCGACCCGCCGAAGCACGTGCCCCAGAGGTTGACGGCCGTCACGTTGAGTGTCAGACGCTTCGACGCCTGATACGTAATCGCGAGGTTGGCGAGGATCTGGGTTGGTTCCACGAACTCACCCGGCGTATCGAACTTGCCGGTGTACGGGTCGGGAGCCGTGATGTACCCGAGATTCACACCAAAGGTACCGCAGAACTGCGCATCATACGGAGCTCCGCCGGCCGCGCCGTACGGATACCGAGGATCTCCCGCCGTCGTTCCGGCCAACCCCGAGGTGCATTGCTCCGGTGCGACGCCGATTCCCTGAACCGGCGATCCGTAGCGCCCGCCCGCCGTGGCCTGGAAGGTCGGCGAAATGGCCCACTTATCGTGTTTGTAGTTCAGGATAATCGCCGCGACGTGCGGTTGGAGGTAGCTGCTCGCGTTAGACGAGAAGCCGGTTCCGAACGTCTGGTTGTAGGGATAGTAGTTCGCATTCGGGTCGAAGAGTGACTGCACCGGAGCATTCCAGTACGGGTTCGCAATCGACCCGGCCGCGCAGGCGTTGTCGGGTGCTCCGGCCGGCGTGTAACAAGGCGCCGCAGCAACACCGGACGCCGTCGTGCCGCAACGCTTATCGGTGGGGTGCGTCGAGCAGAATGACGTGTAGGAGTTGTATCCCACGATCGAATTGTTCACGTTGGTCAGAGCGGTCGTTCCGCCTGGAAGGATCTGGTACTTCGACTGTTCGTACGTGTACGTGTACGAGATCTGACCTGCAAATCCGTTTCGGCTGAAGTCGCCCTTACGGAATAGCAGTTCGACGCCCTTGATGTCGCTCGCGAGCGCGGGAATCGCCGAGACGAAGTTCGTCGTCGGATCGAGGATCACGTTTATGTCCTCGTTGTCCGTCTTGCGATAGAAGGGCGTGATCTTCCAGGACATGTCTGAGCCCTTGACCTGATGTTCCCACGAGAAGTCGTAGTTGAACGAGACTTCCGGCGGGATCGAGTGCTCGGCTGAAGTGAAGCCATACGGGTAGAACTTCGGCACATCGTACGAGGCGATGTCCGCGCCCGTGCGGTTGTAGAACGTGTACGCCGTGCTCGAAGGCTGGAAGTACTTTCCAGCGCCGACACGGAGAACGTTGAGCGGATCCACCTTGAACGTGGCGCCAAAGCGCGGTTCGAAGCCGCCGTACCACAGATTGGTCAGGTTATCGTTGTTGAAATTGACCAACGTGCCACCTGCCGGACAAACCCCGACGGACGTCGCCGCTTGTATGGGCGTCGTTGACCCCTTGACGTAGCACTCGAACTGGTTGTAGCTGTTGGTGAACAGCGCACGTCCAGCCGCGCTCGCGTTACCGGGATTCGGCCCTTCGGGCAACGTTGCCGAAGGGATGTCGAACAAGAAGCTGTCGTAGCGAACTCCGAGATCGACCGACAGCTTTGGCGTGACGGCCCAGCTGTCTTGCAGCGTCAAGTTCGTGAACTTCGGGGTCACGTTGTTGAAGCTGCCGTTCAGCCCGGAACCGACCGTCAGAAACTCGCACGGTGCTCCACCGCAGGAGTAGGTCGCGGCATTTCCGAGATTCGCGTTGCCCGTCGGCTGGAGGCCCGTCGAGGCCGGGTGGTTCGTTCCCGGTACCACGTATGCGTTCGCACCCAAGCAGTTCGCCAAGGTCGCGGTTGGCGCCGCCGGACCAGCGGTGTAGCATCCGGCGGTCGGATTCGCCGAGCTCACCAGTACCGCAACCGGATTACCCGTGCTGGGGAAGCCGTTGTTCCAGCGCGACAGGTCTGCCGTCGAGTAGCCCCCGGTTACGTTGAGCAGATGATTGCCGATCTGATCGGCAATCGTCAACCCGACCCCGCGGGTGTGCGTGGGCAGAATGTAGTCCGATGGGACGAACGCGTAGGGATTCGAGCTGCCGTTCGGATCGTTGTTGAGCCAGTCCGAGTACAGCGAGTAGGCGTACACGCGCGCATAGGCGTTGGTGCCCATCGCATGCGTGTACTGGACCTTGAAGATCGCGTCGTTGATCTTCTCGTTACCGATATTGTTCGGATTGACCGAAGCGCCCGCCCCTAAGGGAAGTCCGCCCGGCTGATCCGGATACGTGTACTGCGAAACCTGGCCCAGATTCCCGGCCGTCAGCGCTCCGCCCGTCGGGCCGGTGTAAATGCTGCGCTGGGCATATGAGAAGGGTCCGCCGAGGCCGACATAATTGAACAAGCACGGCGTGTTCGCGGACAACAGCGCACCGGTGCATGATTGATAGGCCACGCCATTATACGATGTCGCGCCCGTCGTGAAGAACTGCTGAGCCACGTTTCCGAACGAATTGTAGGAATCGTTATAGCCCAGGTACAGGTACGAAATCGAGCCGAGGACCTGGATATCGTCCTTAAGCCCGTCGTTCTTATGCGGAATACCGATGTGGAAATTCCCGACGGTCTCACGATCGCCGACCAGTTGGTCTTCGCCGTAGGTGAGGGGAAGATAGAGATAGCCGTTCGGTCCGGACCCAAAGGAGTTGTTGTAACAGCCCACGGTCGCGTTTGGCATGCCGCAGTTATGTGCGATCTCCGCGAACGGAAGGGTGCTGTAGTTATACAGCTGCGACGCGCCATCGAACTGATCGACGAAGCGGCTAGCTTGATTGTAGCCGGCGGCGGCGAGGTAGTAGCTGAAGTTGCGGTCAGATGACGCGCCGCCCAACTCGATCTGCGCCTTGTGATAGAACGTCGGCGTACCGAGGCCGCCTTCCACGGTCCCGGTTCCGGGATACGTTCCGGTCTTGATGACCTGGTTGATGAAGCCCGCGAGCCCGTTCGACTGTGCGGCACCAGGGGCAGAACCGGTATAGACTTGCACTTCCTGCTGGCCGAGTGCCGACAAGGTGCTGGAGGGGTAGGCGTCATAGGCGCGCTGCACCGGAACGCCGTCGTAGTCGTAGCCCACCTGCGTGTAATTACCACCGCGGACGTAGACCGACTGCGCCCAGCCCTGTTGGCCGGTCGGAACGAAGACGCCCGGAACGGATGCGACCGCCGAGTACGCCTGGTTGAGCGAACCGCCGCCGCCCAGCGGTGCGGCGAGCGCCGCTTGCGCGGAACTTACCGAGTAGACGTCAGCCGTTTGACCCGGCTTGATGACGTCGGATGCCGCGCGAGACGTCGTGTGACCGATCGTCTGAATCGCCGGAGCGGCGGTGAGGGCGAGCGTCTGAACCTGGTCCGCTTGGACCGTGACGCCGTTGAGGGTGGTTCCTTGATAGCCCTTCGCGTCCACCGAGATGGCGTACGTGTCCGGAGCGAGATTCAGAAAAGTAAATCGGCCTTGGCCGTCCGTTGTGGTCCGAACGTTCTGGGAAGGACTGACCGCGGAGACTCGCGCCCCAACGATCGCTTTCCCGGAAGATGAATCGGTTGTCGTGCCGGTGATCTCTCCGGTCGTCCCTGCCAGAACCCAAGTTCCCTGGCAAAGCATCGCGAAAAGCACCAGCACGGCCACAACGGAACGATGCAGTCGAATTCGATGCATGTGTTCTCGTTTCGTGTGTGTAGTGTGATGAGACCGACCCCCCTGAGGGAGGGTCGATAACGCGGGGAAACTTCTGAGACCCGCCTGGTAAACCTTTGGCGAAGTTAGGGAATTTTTAAGGTCAAGCTGAGAAAAACGCCCTAGCGCTTGGCTAGCCGGGCAGCGACCAATTCCGGAATCTGCGAGGGCCGGTCGGCGACGGGGACGCCGGCGGCGGCGAAGGCGCGCACCTTCGATTCCGGGGTGCCGGTGTTGCCCGAAATGATGGCTCCGGCATGCCCGAGACGCTTGCCTTTCGGAGCAGAGCGGCCGCCGATGAAGGCGACGACCGGTTTGTCCGGCAGGTGCTCTGCAATGAAAGCCGCGGCGTCTTCCTCGTCCGAGCCGCCGATCTCGCCGGACACGACGACAACATGCGTCTCGGGATCGCTCGCGAAGGCGCGCAGGCAATCGACGAAGGTCGTTCCGATGATCGGGTCGCCGCCGATTCCCACGCAGGTCGACTGGCCCAGGCCGGCCCGCGTGAGGCCGTCCACGATCTCGTACGTCAGCGTCCCGGAGCGGGAGATCATCCCGATGTTGCCCTCGAGGAACACGTGGCCCGGCATGATCCCGACCAGCGACTTGCCGGGCGAGATCAGCCCCGGACAGTTCCCGCCGATGATCCGCATGCCCGCGGTGGTCGCGCAGACGCGCATCATGTCGTGGGCCGGGATCCCTTCGGTGATGCACACGGCGAGCTGGATCCCGGCGTCGTGGGCTTCCCACAGCGCGTCGGCGCCCGCGGCGGGCGGGACGAACACGATCGAATGCGTCGCGCCGGTCGAGTCGACCGCGTCCTTTACGGTATCGAAGACCGGCTGGCCGCTTTCGATCGTCGTGCCGCCTTTGCCGGGCGTAACCCCGCCGACGATCTTCGTTCCATATGCCAGCATGCGCGCGGTGTGAAAGGCACCTTCGCGGCCAGTGATCCCCTGCACGATCACTTTGGAATTCTTGTCGAGGAAAATCGACACGGTTACGCGGCTCCCTGTGCGAGTGCGACCGCGCGGGCTGCGCCTTCATCCATCGTTTCGACCGGCACGAAGCCGGCCTCGGCCAGGATCGCGCGGCCTTCCTCGGCGTTCGTGCCGGTCAGCCGTACCACCAGCGGTACTTTGCGCACGTCGTCGCCGGCCACCGCTTCGACGATCCCTTTGGCGACCTGATCTCCGCGCGTGATCCCGCCGAAGATGTTGATGAACATCGCGCGCACTTTGGGATCGCTCGTCACGAGATTGTAGCTCTTCTTCACCAGTGCCGCTTGCGCGCCGCCCCCGATGTCGAGGAAGTTCGCCGCCTCGCCGCCCGCGCTGCGGATCGCGTCCATCGTCCCCATTCCGAGACCCGCGCCGTTCGCGATGATCCCGACGGTGCCGTCGAACTTGGCATAGTTCGACATCCCGAGGCCAATCGCGACCGCCGCGGCTTGGTCTTCGTCGGCCGGCGACTGCTTGTTCCATTCCGCGATATCCGGATGCTTGTAGAGTCCGTTGTCGTCGAGATCGACCTTCGCGTCGGAGGCGATCACGCGCCCGTCGCGCGTCAGGACCAGCGGATTGATCTCGACCAGATTCGCGCCGTACTCCATGAACAGCGTGTAGAGCGCGCCGAGCAGCGCGGGAAACGCTTTGCGGTATCCCTCGGGGAGCTTTGCCGCGAACGCGAGCCGGCGCCCGATGAAGGGCGCGTACCCCGCTGCCGGATCGATCCAGTATTTTGCGATCGCCTCGGGGTTGTGCTCCGCAACTTCTTCGACGTCCATGCCGCCTTGCGCGGTCACCAGCACCACCGGCTTCTTGGCCGCGCGGTCGATCGTGATCGAGACGTAGGCCTCGCTCGCGATGTCGACCTTCTCCTCGACCAGCAGCGACTTCACTTCTTCGCCGTCCGGGTTCTGTATCGACTTGAGGACTTTGCCGATCAGTTCGCGCGCCAGCGTCTCGCCTTGCGCGGCGTCGTCGGCAAATTTGATTCCGCCGGCCTTGCCGCGGCCGCCCATCATCACTTGGCTCTTGATGACCCACGAACCGGGATGTCCGGCGATGTAGTCCTTGACCCCGGCTGCCGTCGTCGCGAACACGCCGCTGGGCGTCGGGATCCCGACCCGGCGGAACAGGTCCTTGCCCTGGTATTCCATCAGTTTCATGCCGGGCTCGGGTATTTTGCATACCAAGGCGCGGTCCTGGGTCGCTGGAGCGCGGCGGCACGATGTCGAAAGACTGCCCCTTGAGCACGGAGCACAACGGTCCCAGCACCCGGCACGCGGTCCTTTTCGACGGCGACTGCGCGCTCTGCAACGGGGTCGCGCGTTTCGTCGGGGCCAACGACCCGAACGGGCGATTCTCGCTGATCCCTTTGCGCTCGCCGGAGGGCGAGGCGCTGCTCGCCGCTACCGGCGGCCCGACGACGGACGACACCTTCGTCCTGCTCGACTATGGCCGGCGCTTCGAGCGCAGCGATGCGGCCCTCTACCTTGCACTCGGCCTGCGCTGGCCGCTGCCCTTGGCCTTCGCCCTGCTGCTGGTGCCGCGAACCTTGCGCGACGAGCTGTACGCGTTCGTGGCGGCCCATCGCCACGTCTTGACCGGTGGCGGAGACGGTTAGTCGAGCCTTCCCAACAGGCTGCGCGCAACGATGATCTGCTGCACCTCGGAGGTGCCTTCGTAGATCTCGGT
>PMOG01000119.1 GCA_003161555.1 Vulcanimicrobiota bacterium
TCGTGATCGTCCCGCCCGGTGCGGTTGCCGACAGCGTCGACGTCGTGATCGTCCCGCCCGGTGCGGTTGCCGACAGCGCCGACGTCGTGATCGTACCGCCCGGTCCTTGCGCCGACAGCGGAGCCGTCGTTATCGTTCGGGCTGCGCCCGGCGCGGCCGCCGACGGGCGTGGCAGGCTGACTTCATCCGGGGCCGCGGCCGCGGTTCGCATCACGCCAAGCCCGGCAAGCATTCCGGCAGCCGTTCCCAGGACGATCGCCCTGCGCAGGGCGGGTCTCATGCGTACTCCACGGGGCCGATCATAGCACGGTAGCGTTCCGGAGCTCGGCGGCGGCTAGCGGCCCGTGGTCGAGACCGGGACGCTGCTGGTGGAGCCGAACATTCGGTCACCGGCGTCGCCCAGGCCGGGGACGATGTAGCCGTGCTCGTTCAGCCGTTCGTCGACGGCCGCGGTGACGATGCGCACGTCGGGATGCTCGCGCGCGAGCGTGGCGATGCCTTCGGGCGCGGCGATGATGCAGACGAAGACCGGCGCGCGCGCGCCGCGTTCGGCGAGCATCGTGAGCGCGGCCGAACCGGAGTGACCCGTCGCGAGCATCGGGTCGAGCACGAACACGTCGCGCAAGCCGAGGTCGTCGGGAAGGTTGGCGTAGTACGGCACCGCATCGAGCGTGCCGGGGTCGCGATAGAACCCGAGATGCGCCACGACAGCGTCGTCGACGACGTCGAGAAAACCCGGCAAGAGGCCGAGGCCGGCGCGCAGGATCGGCGCCACGACCGGACGCGTCGCGATCCGCTGGACCTTCGCCAGGGCCACCGGCGTCTGCAGCTCCATCTCGGCTTTGGGTAGGTAGCGCGTCGCTTCATACGCCAGCAGCTGGCCGATCTGCTCGACCAGGCGCCGGAAAACGGGCGTCGGCGTCCCGGCGTCGCGCAGACGCGCCAGCCGGTCGGCGACGGCGGGATGGTCGACGATCAGCACTTCTCCCATCCCCGGGCGTTACCGCGCGGCGGCGGTGCGGCCCTCGCGCCGATGGTGCGTTAGGTTGCCGGCCGCGCTTTAGGCCAGGTTATGACGCGCTCTCTTCTTGCTGGAGTCGCCAATCCGGGTCGAGCAGCGCTACTTGATGCGGCCGACGTTGCCGCTGAGTTCGGTGAACCACACCGCGCCGTCGGGTCCGACCGTAAAGCCCTGGGTGTACGTCTGCGTCAACAGCGGGTACTCGGAGACCGCGCCGGCCGTCGTGATGCGGCCGATTTTCGCAACCGCCCATTCGCCGAACCAGATCGCGCCATCGGCGCCGGCGACGATCCCGTGCGGCTTTGCCGCTTGCGTCGGAATCGCGTATTCGGTGAACGTTCCCTTGACGGGATCGTAGCGGCCGATTCCGCCCGGATCGCACGCCAGCGTGAACCACAAGGCGTGATCCGATCCGGTGGTCAGGCCGAACGGGCACGAATAGGCTCCCGCCGGTATCGGCACGGTCGTGATCGTGCCGCTGCTCGGAACGATGCGTCCAAGATATCCCTGCTCGGTGCAGCCGGAGGTGAAGATCCCAAACCACATCGCGCCGTCCGGACCGAGCGTCATCCCAAAGGGGGCATTCGACGGACACGTCAACCCGGTGGGAAGCGGAAAGTAACTGATAGCGCCCGTCTGCTCGTTGATTGCGCCGACCGCGCCCGGCGAATTCGCCTGTCCGGTCGTCGAGCATTGGAGCGCAAACCACATGCGGCCATCGGGCCCGGCCGCGATATCCGCCGGACACGCATACGTGCCGGTGTTGGGATACTGCACGACCGCGTGCGTCACGGGATCGAAACGTGCAATCCCGCCGAGATTCTGACTGATCGTTCCGCAGCTGAACGTTCCCCACAGCCCACCGTCGCTGCCGGTCGCCAGTCCCGCTCCGCAGTTGACGAACGGCTGCGGCGACGCGAGCGCCGCCGGGTACAGAACCACCGCGTGGCTGTAGGGATCGATACGGCCTTCGGTCGCCGGATAACCGCACTGGTCGAGGAACCAGATTCCGCCATTCGCGGCCGCGATCCCGGAGGGACACGACGGGCCGAAGAGCGGGTTGTTCGCCGGCACGACCGCATACTCGGTGACGGTCACCGGACCCGCCGTCGGCGGGGCCGTCGCGGGAACCGTATGCGTGCCGCCGCCGCCGCCGCCGCCACAGCCGGCCACGGCGCTTAGCGCGAGGGCGAACAGGACCGGTCCGACGGCTCGCGCGGATCCGCGGACGCTGCGCAAATTACGGGACGCCGTGGTGCGCCGTCAGCTCCGCGACCCGCGCGCGCAACGCGGTCTTCTTCGCGCCGTCCGCGATGTCGTCGAGCGCCTCGCCGATGATCCGGCCGACTTCGCGCGCATCGGCTTCGTCGAAGCCGCGCGAGGTGATCGCCGGCGAACCGATGCGGATCCCGCTCGTGATCGCCGGCTTCTGCGGATCGAACGGGATCGCGTTCTTGTTGACGGTGACGTGGATGTCGTCGAGGTATTCCTCGACCGCTTTTCCGGTCAGCCCTTTCGGCGTCAGGTCGACCAGCAGCAGGTGCGTGTCGGTGCCGCCGGCGACCAGCCGCGCCCCGGCCCGCGTCAACTCCTCGCCCATCGCGCGCGCGTTGACGAGCACTTGGCGCTGATACACAGCGAACGCCGGCTCGAGCGCTTCGCCGAAGGCGACCGCTTTGGCGGCGATGATGTGCATGAACGGACCGCCCTGGATACCGGGGAACACGCTCTTGTCGACCGCTTGCGCGTACGCCGCAGTGGTCAGAATCAAACCGCCGCGCGGACCGCGCAGCGTCTTGTGCGTGGTCGACGTCACCAACTGAGCCAAGGGTACCGGCGAGGGATGCAGACCCACGGCGACCAGTCCCGCGATGTGCGCCATGTCGACCATCAGCAGCGCGCCGACCTCATCGGCGATCTCGCGGAAGGGGTCGTAGTCCATCGTGCGCGGGTATGCGCTCGCGCCGGCGACGATCAGCTTGGGCTTGTGTTCGCGCGCGAGCGCGCGCACCTGGTCGTAATCGATGCGTTCGGTGTCGCGGTGCACGCCGTAGGCGACCGCGTTGTACAGCTTGCCGCTGTAGCTGACTTTGGTGCCGTGGGTGAGGTGGCCGCCGTGTGCAAGCGACATCCCCAACAGCGTATCGCCCGGCTGCAGCACGGCCATCATCGCCGCCATGTTGGCCTGTGCTCCCGCGTGCGGCTGCACGTTGGCGTGCTCGGCGCCGAACAGCTTCTTCAGCCGTTCCAGGGCCAGCGTTTCGGCGACATCGACGAACTCGCAGCCGCCGTAGTAGCGCTTGCCGGGATACCCTTCCGCGTACTTGTTGGTCAGCACCGAAGCGGTCGCTTCGCGCACCGCTTGACTGGCGTAGTTCTCCGACGCGATCAGTTCGAGGTTGTCGCGCTGCCGGCGCTCTTCGTTCGCGATGGCGGCATAGAGCTCGGGATCTTGCGCGGCGAGGGTCTGAGCTTCGAGCACCTGCATCGGTCGGGGAGTTCGCCGAAGCGGCGCGGGGAGCCCGTCAGAGGCGGTCGTCGCCCTCCGCGCGGCGGCGTACGACCGACGCGGCCGAGAAATCGGGTTTGCCCGGCGGCGCCTTCTTCGGGCCGGTAAACCGCAGCACGTTCACGAGCACGAGCAGGCCGACGGTCGCGACCAGCGCGGCCCAAAACCAGGGGCTCGCGTAACGGGGGGTCGTGTGGTCGAGAACGTACTCGGCGAGCGCGATCACGACCGCCGCCAGCGGCACGATGTTCCCGAGCGTTTGGCGATCGATCATCGGAATCGGAACCAGACCATGGAGAGCGTGACTTTCCGGGGAAGTGATGGAGCGTGCGTATCGGTGTTTCGAGTTCGTCGTTTCGACGACCGCTCGCGGCGGGCGATCTCACCCAGCTGGAATGGGTCGAACGGGCGGCCACCCTGCTGGGCGTCGACGGAATCGTCGTCGACATCGCGGATTTCCCGCGCCTAGACCGCGAGTACGTCGCACAGCTCCGCAAGATTGCGGTCGACCTGGGCATCGTGCCGTTCGGGATCGATGCGCCGGGACTGCTCGACGACGGCGTCGGGCCCGACGACATGACCACCCTCAGCGTCGCGCGCGAGTTCGGCGCGCTGGTCGTGCGGATGGTGCTGCCGCCGCCGGGTGACGTGCCGCCGGCCGGTTTCGCCGCCGCGGTCGCCCGCACCAAAGTCGCCTGCCGCCTTGCCAAGACCGCCAACGTCACCCTGATCGTCCCGGCTCAGGAAGGCACACTGGGCGCCGACGAGAGCGCGGTCCAGCATCTGATCAAGGACGTCGACTCGGCCTGGATCCGCGCCTGTCCGCACGTGCTCGCCGAAAGCTCCGTCTATTCGGCGAAGGAACGCTTCCCTGCCCGGTGTGCCAGCTTGAGCGACGACCCGGCGCGCGCCGTCGCCGCGACCGGGAACGGCTGGCTGATCCTCGATGCGGTCGCGCCCGAAGCGCCGTGGGAGGCGTTCGCAAGCGCGATCGGCGCGCTGCGCGCGGCGGAGATGGAAGAGAGGCGACGCGACCGCAACGGTCGTCTGGAACCTGGTTGAGAACCTGCTTTTCTCGCAGGTGGGTGCGGCCCGGGCGCCCAGTGTCCAGCCCGAAGGTCGGACATCCGGTCGTATCCGGAGCGTATGCTCCCGTGGTTTCGACGTTGGTCCACCACCGTGGTACCTGCGCGAACCATCGCAGTGCGTGTCGCTCCGGTATCGTATACCCCCCGTCAAGGCCTTGACAGGCGCCCGCTGCTCGAAGGCGGCCTGCGTTCGTCGCGGAACGCCGGGAGGTGGCCTCGATCCGGCTGGACGTCGAACCGCTCGCGCTGCCGCTCAAGCACGCGTTCACGATCGCGCGTTCGTCGGAAACCGTCGCACAGACCGTGTTGGTGCGGCTGCACTGGAACGGCATTGAAGCGCTGGGCGAGAGCGCACCCTCGGAGCGCTACAGCGAGAACGTCGCGAGCGTCGCGGCGGGGCTCGCGGCGCTCGACCTCGGCGACGATCCCTACGCGCTCGATCGCCTGCTGAGCGGTCTGCCGCCGGCCGAATCGTGCGGGCTCGACATCGCCCTGCACGACTGCATCGGCAAGGACCTCGACCGGCCGCTCTGGCGTCTGTTCGGGCTCGATCCGTCGCGCACGCCGGTGACGTCGTTCACGATCGGAATCGCGCCGCTCGACGAGACGCTGGTGAAAGTGCGCGAAGTCGGTTCCCATCCGGTGATCAAAGTGAAGCTCGGGAAGGGCGCCGAGCTCGAAACGATCGACGCGATTCGCTCGATCTACACCGGCACGATCCGCGTCGACGCCAACGAAGGCTGGACCGCCGAAGAAACGGTCGCGCTGCTGCACGACATGGCGCACTACGACATCGAGTTCTGCGAACAGCCGATTCCGGCTGGCCATCCCGAACAGCTGCGCTGGATCCGCACCCAGTCGCCAATCCCGATCGTCGCCGACGAAGATGCCAAAGATGCGCGCGACCTGCCGGCACTACTGGGCTGCGTCGACGGGATCAACGTGAAGCTGGTCAAATGCGGCGGCATCCGCGGCGCGCTGGCGATGATCCATACCGCCCGCGCGATGGGGCTGAAGATCATGCTGGGGTGTATGCTCGAGAGTCAGGTGCTCACCAGCGCCGCGGCGCACCTCAGCCCGCTGGTCGATTGGGCGGATCTGGACGGACCGTTCCTCACCGCCGGCGATCCGTTCACCGGTATCTCCTACGAAGGCGGCAAGATCGTGCTGCCGGACGGTCCGGGTCTCGGCGTGCGCGCGCGCGAGGAGTCACTGCGCTGACGCGACGCTATCTCATTCTCGCACCCGGTGCGCTGACGTCGCGCGCTGCGAAGATGGCGCACGGCGTGATCCGCTACTCGGCCGACGGCATTGCGGCCGTGATCGATCCCGACTTCGCGGGCCGGCGCCTGAGCGACGTGCTGCCGTATTTGGGCCGCGATGCCCCGATCGTCGCCACCGTCGCCGAAGGCCTGCAATTCGAACCGACGGCGCTCCTGATCGGGATCGCGCCGGCCGGCGGCAAACTGCCCGAGGACTTTCGGGACGCCATTCGGAGCGCGCTGGCGGCCGGACTCGAGATCGTCAGCGGCCTGCACGCGATGCTCGGCGAGGACGCAGAGTTCGCCGGGCTCGCACGGACGCACGACGCGCACATTTGGGATCTGCGTCTGCCGCCCGCCGCGCCGCTCTTCTCGGGCGCCGCCTGGGACGTGCGGGCGCGGATCGTGCTGACCGTCGGCAGCGATGCGGCGGTCGGCAAGATGACGGCCGCGCTCGAGTTGACCCGCGCAGCGTGCGCGCGCGGCGTCGACGCGGCTTTCGTCCCCACCGGACAAATCGGCATCGCGATCGCCGGCTGGGGGACGGCGATCGACCGCGTCGTCGCCGATTTCGCTCCGGGCGCCGCCGAGCAACTCGTCCTCGAAGGCGAACGTCGCGCCCACGAGCTGCTCTTTCTCGAAGGACAAGGCGGCATCAATAACCCCGCCTTCGCGCCGGTGACGCTGGCGCTGCTCTACGGCGGCGCGCCCGATGCGCTGGTGCTCGTCCATAACGTGTCGCGCACCGCGATCGAAGACTACAACGTGCCGATCCTTTCGTATCGCGTGCTGATTCGCACCTACGAAGGGTTGTGCGCGACGGTGAAGCCCGCTCCGGTCGTCGGCATCGCCCTCAACACGCGCGACTGCACGGCCGAGGAGGCGCACGATGAGATCGAGCGCGCGCGCGCCGAGACGGGGCTGCCCTGCGACGACGTCGTGCGCAACGGCCCGCGCGAGTTCTACGATGCCATCGCGCCGGCCCTGATCAAGGGCGAGGCGCTTCAGGCGTGAGCAATGCGCTGCGCCGGTTGACGTGCGCGGCCGCCTGCGCGCTGCTGGCAGCGGCATGTTCCGCGCCGCCGCCGCTGCACGGGGAAGGCGGCCGAAATCCGTGGACGCGCGCCGGAACGGTTCGCTACGGTTCCGGCTACGAGCCTGATTCGCTCAATCCGCTCTTGGCCAACACCCAGGCCGCCAACGACATCGCCTACGTCGTGTTCGAGCCCATCTTCCGCTACGACGCGAACGGGAACTTCGTACCCGCCGCGGTGACCGAAGTCCCGACCGCGCGCAACGGCGGGATCAGTCCGGATGGGAAGCGGATCGTGCTGCATTTTCGCAAGGGGATGCACTGGTCGGACGGCGCGGCCTACGACGCGCGCGACCTCGTGTTCACCTGGCACGCGGTGATGAACCCGCGCAACAACACCCGGCTGCAGAGCGGCTGGGACGCGATCGTGTCGATGCAGCTGCGCGATGTCGACACGGTGGTGATTCGGCTCAAAGCCGTCAACGTCGGCATTCTCGGTTCGTTCGCGGTCGGCGGCGCGGGCTATCCGCCGTTGCCGGCACACCTGCTGGCGTCGCTGCCGGATCTCAATACCGCCGCCTTCAACAGCCGCCCGATCTCCAGCGGACCCTTCGTGCTGACGGCGTGGAATCACGGCAGCTCGCTCGAGTTCGCGCCGAACCCGTACTACTGGCGCGGGAAGCCCGGCTTGCAGCGCCTGAGCTACGTCATCGTCCCGAACACCGACACGCTGCTCTCGCAGCTGCGGACGCACGAAGTCGACGTCTACGAGTCGGTCGGCGAGAACCAGATTCCGCAGCTCGCCTCGATCGCCGGGATCACCGTGACGAAGACGCTGACCGCCAACTGGCGCCGGCTGGCGTTCAACCTCGCGAAGCCGCAGTTCGCCGACCGCCGCGTGCGGCAGGCGATCGCCGAGGCGGTCGACTGGGACCGTATGAATCAGACGACCTTTCACGGGTACAATCTGCGGGCCGTGAGCGACATCGTGCCGACCTCCTGGGCCGCGCCACACATCGCCGCCTACCCGTACGATCCGGCGGATGCCGCACGGCTGCTCGACGCCGCCGGCTGGCGCGCCGGTCCGGGCGGAATGCGGACCAAAGCGGGCCTGCCGCTGACGTTCTCGGTGTCGACCACCAACGCGAAACCCTCGAATGTGCAGGCCGAAGTCCAAATGCAGCAAGACTTGCGCACAGCCGGCATCGGGGTGACGATCAAGAACTATCCGGGCAGCCTGCTGTTCGCGCGCGACGGGCCGATCTACCGGGGAACCTACGACACGGAGTTCACGATCGAGACGAACGGCCCCGATCCCGACAACGAGGGGATGTGGAGCGGCGCGTTCATCCCGCCGCACGGTACGAACACGTCCTGGTTCGACGATCCGATCGTGAACCGCACCAGCCACGCGGCGACGCTGACCTTCGATCGAGCACAACGCCGGATGCTCTACGCGCAGGAAGAAGCGCGCATCCACGCGCTGGTCCCGGCCGTCTTCTTCTACTGGCAGAACTCGTATGCGGGCGTCAACAGCGACCTGCACGGCTGGAAACCGGCCACCTACATCTCGAGCTTTTGGAACTGCTGGCAGTGGTCGACCTGAGCGCATCGAGCTGCCCATGCTGAGGGTCGTCGAAGCGCCCGGCCAGCACGTGTTGATCCGCGTTCCGCCCGCGACGCGCGCGGTGGTGACGTGGAACGCCGACGCGCCGGCCGGCGGCATCGCGCTTATCGCGCACCGCACCGACGGCAGCGTGTCGAACCCGCTGCTCTACGCGCGCTGGTCGCCGGACGAGCGCCGCTCGCTCGACGGCGCCGACGCCAAGACGCGCATCGCGATCGACGTGCTGCGCAGCGACGTTCCGCTCTCGGGAATCGGCGTATCGGCGACCGTCGCGCTCGACGTGGTCGCGGTCGCGATACCGCCGCCGCCCGACGCCCGCGCACCGGTCCGGCGGCGCGTCGCGCCGCTCGACGTGCCGCGGCTCTCGCAATACGTGCGCCGGCATCCCGGCGAACGGGGCTGGTGCTCGGCCGCCGCGCTGGCGATGCTGCTGCGCTTTCACGGGCGCGACGCCGATGTCGCGTCGGTGGCGCGCGAGGTGTTCGACTCCGCGTACGACGGCACCGGAAACTGGTCGTTCAACGCCGCGTATGCGGGCGCACTCGGGCTGCGCGGCATGGTCGCGTACTTGCGCGGCATCGATCACGTCGCCGCGTTCGTCGAGGCGGGTTTCCCGGTCGCGATCTCGATCAGCTGGCGGCCCGGCCAATTGCCGGGCGCGCCGCTGGATGCCAGCGAAGGACACTTGATCGTCGTGCGCGGCATCGAACCGGCCCACGTGCTGGTCAACGATCCGGCGCATCGGGCGGTCGCCGTACGCTATCCGCGCGCGGCGCTCGACGTCGTGTTCCGGGAGCACGGCGGCGTCGCGTACCTGGTGGCGCCGCGGCCGCGCACGGCCGAACTCGTCGCGCTCGCCAACGGCGTCGAAGCCGTGCCGCGGTGATCGAGCAGCCCGCGCAGCGCGTCGTTGCGCTCGAGGCGGTGCGCGATGCGCCGCTGCACGTCGTGCTGGTCGAACCGCAGATTCCCCCCAACACCGGGAACGTCGCGCGCCTGTGCGCGGCGACCGGCTGCGCGCTGCATCTGGTCGAACCGCTCGGCTTTCGCATCGACGACCGCAAGCTCAAGCGCGCCGGCCTCGATTATTGGAGCGCGCTGGGCGTCGTCATTCACCCCTCGCTCGACGACTTCCGGGCGGTCTTCGCACCCGGCCGCCTGTGGCTGAATTCGACGCGCGCGACGCGACGCTACGCGGATGCGCCGTTCGCCCACGGCGACGTGCTCGTGTTCGGCAAAGAGACCGGCGGGCTGCCGCAAGCGCTGCTCGATGCGCATCCCGAGCGCGCGCTGCGCATCCCGATGCGCGGCGGTGCGGTGCGCTCGCTCAACCTCTCGACTGCGGTCGGCATCGTCGTCTACGCCGCCCTCGCGCGCATCGGGTTTCCGAACCTCATCTGAGTTTCCCGTTCAGCCGGTCGGCGAAATCGAGGGCGCGGCGGCCGCGACGATACGGCGGCGTTCCGGCGGCAGCGTCAACGCGACCAATGCGGCCAGCAACGAGAGTCCGGCGGTGGCGAGTATCGTCGCGGCGACGCCGTGGGCATCGGCGATCATGCCGAGGACCGGCGCGAACCCGCCGCCGAGCGAGACCGCGATGCCGACCGTCACTCCGGACGCGAGCCCGAGCCGGTTGGGAAGAAATTCCTGACCGAGCACGATGAACGCCGCCTGCGACGCGACGAAGACGAACCCCGTCACCATCAGCAGCGGGATCGCGAGCAGCAGGTTCCCGCCGTGCGTCGTCGCGACCAGGATGACGGTCATCACTGCCGCCGCCAAGGTCGACACGATCAGCACCGCGCGGCGGCCGAACCGGTCGGCAACCGGACCCCCCGAGAGCGTGCCGCCGACGCCGCACAAGAGGAACAGCGTGAGCAGTGAGTCGCCGACCGCCGGCGACGCGTGCAGCACTTCGACGACGTAGAGCGGCACGAACGCGACGAAACCGAAGTACGCCATCGAGCGCGCGATGACGAAGGCGGTGAGTTTGCCGAACGCCGTCCAGTCGTCGGTGCCTTGTCCGCTGCGCGAGGTCGCGTGAGCGGGGACGAAGGTGCGCAGCCGCGGGAGCTCGAGCAGCACGATCGTGCCGACGATCGCGACCGGCACCGCGGCGGCCAGGGTGCCGTGGAGTCCGAACGCGGCCACGGCGGCGGTTGCGAACAGTGGGCCGGTGGCGAAGCCGACGTTACCGCCGGCGGCGAACCAGCGCATCCCGGACGCTTTCTTCGCGCCGGACACGTAGTTGGCGAAACGGGCGGCCTCCGGATGAAAGCAGGCCACGCCGATCCCGCTGATCAGCGCGCCGAGCCAGAGCAGCGGGAGCGTCGGCGCGAAGCCGATCGTCGCGACGCCGCCGCCGGCGAGGAACAGCCCGACACCGATCAGCCACGGCATCGAGCGGCGGTCGGCGAGGTGGCCGATCGCCGGTTGGATCACCGACGAGGAGAGCGCTTGGGCGAGCACCAGGCTGCCGGCGGTCGTGTAGCTCAAGCCGCGCGAGACGATCAGGTACGGCAGCAGCGCCGGGACGAAGCTCTGGTTGATGTCGTCCGCTACGTGCGCGATCGCCAGCAGGGCCATGGAGCGAACGTCGAGCCGGGTCACGGGGCCCATTCTCCCACGCGTCGCGGGGGCAGGCAACACGCTCGGTCGCAGTCGAACCGGCCCGCGTGCCAACGTCCTCGCTGGCGTCGCTCGAGCGGCGCGTCATCGCCTGCCGCCGCTGTCCGGAACTGCGCAGCTATTGCGCCGAGATCGGCCGGGTAAAGAAGCGCGCCTTCCTCGAGCACGAGTACTGGGCGAAGCCCGTCCCGGGCTTTGGGGATCCGGGCGCGCGCTTGGTACTGGTCGGCCTCGCGCCGGGAGCGCACGGTTCGAATCGCACCGGCCGCGTCTTCACCGGCGACGGGAGCGGCGAGTGGCTCTACCGCGCGCTGCACCGGGCGGGGTTTGCGAGCCAGCCGCACGCGACCGGACGGGACGACGGCTTGCGCCTGGACGACGCCTTCATCACCGCGGCGGTGCGCTGCGCGCCGCCCGGGAATAAGCCGACGCCGGGCGAGCGCGAGCGCTGCCTGCCCTACCTCGTCGAAGAGTTCGCGCTGCTCGCGCAGGCGCGCGTCGTCGTCACGCTGGGACGCATCGCCGACGACACCGTACACGCGCTCGTCAAAGCCGGCGGTGCGTACCATGGTCCACGCATACCGTTCGCGCACCTGAGCGAAACGGCGGTCGAACTGCCGCGCGGACGGCCGCTGACGATCCTCGCGTCGTACCATCCGAGCCGGCAGAATACCAACACCGGCGTGCTGACCGAGCCGATGCTCGACGCGGTGTTCGCGCGCGCACGGTCGCTGATCGCAGCCGAGGGCATCCCTGTGGCGTAGCCCGCGCGGCGAATGGGTACCCTCGCGTGCAAATGGACTTCGAGATCGACGAGCGCGACCTGCACGCCTTCCTGATCTACGCCACCCGCGAGCGGACGCTGGACGCCTCGCTGCGGGCCGCGAGCACGTACGGCCGCGCGGCCGAGCACCAGAAGTCGATCGACGCGCTGCGCGAGCTCAACACCAAGATGCTCTTCCGCGAGACCCACCGCCACAATCGCCCCTTCTAACGCGCCTTGGCGGTGTAACGCGGGTCGAACCCCGAAGTAGCAACGGGAAATGCACTTTTATCATCGATCCGACGACCCTGAGGTCGAGTTAGCGGACGTCCACGAGCGCGACAAGGGAATCCGGATTACTCGCGATTCCACGTGGGGGGTCGTTGCGTTTGTGGTGATGGTCGCTGCGATCGCCGTGTGGGTAACCATCATCGTGCTTCACACGACGAACACGCACCATTAAGGCGTGACGATGCGCAGGCCGAGGTCGCGCAGCGACTGCTCGGGGACGGTTGATGGCGCATCCATCATCACGTCGCGGAAGGCCTGATTCTTGGGGAAGGCGATCACGTCGCGGATGCTCGTTTCGCCGCAGGCGAGCATGACCAGGCGATCGACACCCAGCGCCATGCCGCCGTGCGGCGGCGCGCC
>PMOG01000017.1 GCA_003161555.1 Vulcanimicrobiota bacterium
GTTGTTCGCGTGTAAAACGCTTGTGATCGTTTAAGGTGGGCTCACAGCACCGCCTGCTTGCGTCAGCCGCGGATCTTCCCGTCGAGACTACTCAGCCCCGCGAGCGAGTCCGTTAAGACCAGCACCCTATGATAACACAGGCCGGGAAGCGGAGGTTCCGCCGGCACGGGCCTCCTCCACGGAACCGAAACCGTCGCGGCGGAGCAGTTGGCCGAGCTCGCGCTTGATCCGCGTGATGAGGGCCGTCCCACCGTAGACCAGGCCCGTATACAGTTGCACGGCCGAGGCGCCGGCCCGAATCTTGGCGTACGCATCCGCGCCGCTTGCCACGCCGCCGACCCCGATCAGCGTCACCCCCTCGCCGGCGATCTCTCGAACGCGCGCCAGCATCGCCGTCGAGCGCGCGAACAGCGGGCGCCCGGAGAGGCCGCCGGCCTCCGCAGCGGCGCGCGGATCGTGTACGCCGTCGCGGGCGCGGGTCGTATTCGAGACGATCAGCGCGTCGATCCGGTGCGCAAGCAGCACGCCGACGAGCCGCTCGAGCAGCGCGTCATCGATGTCGGGTGCGAGTTTGGCAGCGTACTTGGGCCGCCGCGCGGGCCACGCGACCGCGTCGAGACGGTCGAGCATCTCGGCCAGGCACACCGGATCGAGGAAGACCTGACCGTTGGCGGTGTTGGGGCACGACACGTCGAGCGTGAGAAAGTCGGCGTAGGCAGCGAAACGCTCGGCCAACTGCACGAAATCGTCGGCCGGATCCGCACTGTCGGCGTTGGCGGCGAGATTGATGCCCAGCGGAATCCAGCCGGAGCCCTTCTTCGCCAGGCGCGCGGCCAGCGCGTCGGCGCCGCCGTTCGGAAAGCCCATGCGGTTGATGACCGCGCCATCCTCGGGCAGCCGGAAGACGCGCGGGCGCGGGTTACCGCGCTGCGCGCGCGGCGTGATGCCGCCGATCTCGACGAAGCCGAAACCTTGCGCGTGCATCTTCTCGTAGACGCGGCCGTCCTTGTCGAACCCGGCGGCGAGACCGATCGGGTTGGTCGCCTCGCGCCCGAACAGCCGCGTCGCAAGAATCGGATCATCGTCCCGCGGCTGTGCGGGCACGAGACCGGATTCGAGCGCGCGCAGGGTCAGTTCGTGAGCCGTCTCCGGGTCGAGCCGATGTAGCAGCGGCCGCAGCGCCGGAAACGGATCGAACACGCTATCGGGCGGCGCTGCTGGGTCTGCTATCGCTCTCGAGACCGCCGGTCAGCGCCGAGAGGATCCACGAGACGATCGACATGACGATAGCGCCCCAGAAGCCCGGCCAGAAACCATCCACGTAGAGTCCGACGTGCAGCGCGCCGACCAGCCAGAACAAGAGCCCGTTGATCACCAGCGTAAAGAGTCCGAGCGTCACGATCTGCAGCGGCAGCGTGATGATGAAGAGGATCGGCCGCAGGATCGCGTTCACGATCCCCAAGATCAGCGCCGCGATCAGTGCGGCGACAAACCCGTTCACATGGATTCCGGGCACGACGTATGCCACCGCGATCAAGGCGACGGCATTGACCAGGAGACGAATCAGAAAACCCATATCTTCCTCCTCGACGAGCGCCGGAGCAGCCCCGTACGTCTCAGCACCCATGTTCCACAAAATCGGCGAACCCCTAGCGAGGCCGGCGGGGCGCACTTCGCCCCAAGTCAGACGGCGTCCCGATAGAGGATCGTCAACGAGTACCGTTTGTTCGCCGGCGCCGCGAGCGAGATCGGCTCGACCCAATGCAATGAGCCCGGAAACGGCCGAAAGACGATCGCGTCGTTAGCTCGCGGGTACACGGTGTAGGCATCGTTCCGGCCCTCCCAGCGAAAATGCGTGATTCCTCCGAACGATTCGTGCCAGTCCGCGGTCAGCGACAGCGAAACGACCAGCCGCGTCGGGCGCCCGGGCACCTGATCGGTATGCGGCACGGTAAACGTCGTCGGTCTCCAGGAAATCAGCATCCACGTCGCATCGGTGCCGCTCAGGTCAACCCCGGAGATGTCGCTGAAGAACTGCTTGTTGCGGTCGCCGGAGAAGCGCGACGCGATGGCCTCGAAGAACGGTGCATCCTCGCGCGGCGCGACCGGCCGGAAGTCGACGGCGAGGCAATCCAGATCAGCCGGCGGGACGCCGAAGCAGTCAATCCGCTTCCCGCCGGCGAGATAGCAATACCAGGGCGCAAAGCGAACGTTCTGGCACGCGGCGACCGCGGCGGCGCTCGTCGCTTCGTCGAGCAGCGCTTCGAGCTTGAGAAGTCCCGGCATCGGCCGGTCGTCCTCGAACTCGCGACGGAGGCGCTCGACGTCCGCAAAGAGCGCTGCCCGCAGCAAAGGCCGCGATTTCGTCACGTCAACCGCCGAGTGCCGACTTTACGCGCGACGCCAGGGTGGGCGTCATCCCTTTGACGGCGGCGATCTCATCGACCGAGGCACGGCGCATGGCGCCGACCGAACCGAACACCGTCATCAGGCGCTTCTTGCGCACCGGACCGACGCCTTCGAGAGTATCCAGCACTGACTTCGTCATCGCTTTGCCACGCTTGTTCCGATGATGCGTGATCGCGAAGCGGTGCGCCTCGTCGCGCACGCGCATGACCAGATGCAGTCCGGCCGAGTTCGGCGGCAGGACGATCGGCTCCGATTGATCGGGGAGGTACAGCCACTCGTGCTCCTTGGCCAGCCCCGCCACCGGGATACCCCACATGTCGAGTTCGTGCATGACCTCGACGACCGCGCTGAGCTGTCCCTTCCCGCCGTCGATCAGCAGCAGGTCCGGTTTCTGATGGAAGCGCTCGCGCTTGCGCGCCTGCGACTCGAGCGCGGCGCCGGCCGCGTCGCCCGGAGCCAGCGGCGGACGGTCCGCGTCTTGACGCAGGTAGCGCAGTCGCCGCCGCAGCGTCTCCTGCATCGAGGCGAAATCGTTAGGACCCTCGACGGCTTGAATGTTGAAGTGGCGGTAATCGCTCTTCTTGGGACGGCCTTCGACGAACACGACCATCGAGGCGACCGCGTGCGTCCCCTGGATGTTCGAGATGTCGTAGCATTC
>PMOG01000246.1 GCA_003161555.1 Vulcanimicrobiota bacterium
ACCAGCTGAGCTACATCCCCAGGGACCGTCGGCGATTCTAGCAAGCCGGGGGCGGACCTGTCAAAGCGTGCCCGCTCGGCAAAGGGAGCCGACCCTGCGATGCCAAGAAGACGGCGATGTCTCTGTTTCGTGCGGCGGCGGCGCTGCTCGCTCTCGCGTCCCTTTCGGCGTGCATGTCGTCACAGCGCAGCGCGGGCCGGCTGCGGGTGCTGGCCACGACCTCCACGCTTGCTTCCCTCACGCAAGGCGCGATGGGTTCGGCGCGCATTCCGTCGCTGGTCCCGATCGGCATTTCGCCCGAGGACTACCAGCCGATCCCGAGCGACATCGCCGTGCTGCACGAGGCCGACCTCTTGGTCGAGAACGGCGCGCAGCTCGAGTCCTGGCTCGACCAGACGATTCGCAACGCCGCCAACCCCCGGTTGCGGATCGTCGTGTGCACCGACGGCTTGCCGGTGATCAACGGCAACCCGCACTTGTGGATGGATCCGGAATACGCGCGCCGGTACGTCAGCAAGATTCGCGATGCGTTGATCGCGGCGGATCCTGAGAGCGCCGCGGCCTACCGGACCGCCAGCGCCGCCTACGACCGGCAGCTGATCGCGCTGACCGCGCGGACGCGCGCCAAGATCGCGACGATTCCACCCGCCCACCGCACGATGATCGTCTTTCACAACGCGTGGCACTATTACGCCCGCCGGTTCGGATTGAAGGTGGTCGGTGCGATCGAGCCGATCCCGGGGGCGGAGCCGAATCCGAGCCACATCGCCGACCTGATCCGGCTGGCCCGCAGCGAACACGTCCAGGCCGTCTTTGCCGAACACGAGTACAGCGACAAGCTGGCGCTGACCGTCGCTTCGAGCGCGGGCGGCCTGCGGGTCGCGTTCCTGTACGACGACTCGCTCGGCATCGTGCCGGCGGTACAAACCTACATCGGCATGATCGATACGGATACCGACACGATCGTCTCCGCGCTGAAATGAACGCCGTCGAAGTACGGGATTTGCACGTACGCTACGATCGGCTCGAAGCGCTGACCGGAGTGAGTTTCGATCTGCCGGAAGGCACGTCGCTCGGAATCGTCGGTCCCAACGGGTCGGGGAAATCGACGCTGCTCAAGACGGTCGCGGGCTTGGTGCTGCCGAGTGCCGGAACGGTGCGCGTGCAGGGGACGGCGCCGCGCCGTCTGCCGCCGGGGACCATCGGCTACGTGCCGCAGATCGAGGACGTCGACTGGAAGTTTCCGGTCAGCGTGCGTGACGTCGTCACGATGGGGCGCTACCCGCGGGTTGGACCGTTTCAGCGGTTCTCGGAAAACGACCACCGGGCCGTGGCGCGCGCAATCGAGGCGCTGGATTTGGGTGCGATCGCGGACCGCCACATCAGCGAACTCTCGGGCGGGCAGCAGCAGCGTGTGTTCGTCGCCCGCGCGATCGCGCAGGAACCGCAGCTGCTGCTGCTCGATGAGCCGACGACCGGCGTCGACGCGGCGACCGAAGACGCGCTGCTGGATCTGGTCCGCGGGCTCGTCGCGGACGGACTGCCGGTGCTGATGACGACGCACGACCTCGACCGCGCGGCGGAATGGTTCGACCGGCTGATCGTCGTCGACCGCAAGATCCTGGCCGACGGCGTCCCCGATGAAGTCCTGGAGTCCGGCGCCTACGCCGGGATCCGCGAACATACCCACACCCACGGCCATCGTCGATGATCGAGTGGCTGCTGGCGCCCTTCGTCTACGATTTCATGCAGCGCGCCTTCATCGCGGCGCTGATCGTCGGCGGCCTGTGCTCGACGCTGGGCACCTACGTCGTGCTGCGCAAACTGTCGTTCATCGGCGACGGCCTTGCCCATGCATCGTTTGCGGGGATCGTGATCGCCTATCTGCGCGGCGGAAGTTTTTGGATCGGCGCGGCGATCGCGACCATCGTCACCGCTCTGGGCATCGGCTTCGTGCATCGGCGCGCCAACGTGTCGCTCGACACCGCGATCGGGGTCCTCTTCACGGCGGCCTTCGCGTTGGGCGTCTTTCTGATGTCGCGTTCGTCCCGGGCGACGCTCGATCTCCAGAGTTTCCTGTTCGGCAGCATCCTGGGTGTTTCGCGCGACGATCTGTTCGTCGTGCTGGGGTTAGGACTGGTTGTCGCGCTGGTGATCGGTGCGCTGTGGCGCCCGCTGCTGTATACGTCGTTCGATCCGGTCGTCGCGCAGGCAGCCGGGATTCGCGCCGGGTTCATCGACTACGTGCTGCTCGTCATCTTGGCGCTGACGATCATCGTGTCGGTGCAGCTGGTCGGGATCGTCCTCGTCGCGGCGCTCCTAGTCACTCCAGCCGCGGCCGCCGCGCAGCTGACCCAGCGCTTCGTACCGATGATGCTGCTGTCGTGCGCGTTCGGCATCGTGTCGACGATCGGCGGCCTCTACGCCTCGTACGAGTTGCACGCGTCGTCGGGCGCGACGATCGTACTGCTCGCGACGGTGATCTTCTTCGCTGCCCTTACTGCGAGCGTATCGCGTCGACCGCGGCGCGTTCCTTGAGCGAGCCGATCCCGGTCACCGCGTCGAAACCCGTCGTCACCGTGCAGCCGTCGGGCTGCTGATCCGGACAACCCTTCACCAGCGGCGGCGGCGAGGGCAGAAAGCCTTTGAATCCTTTGGGCAGCGGCGCGGGACGCGGTCGCAACGTATTGTCCTTCCACCCGCGATCGTTTTCGCGTAAGACATCGCGAAAGGCGGCCGGCGCCGCGCGCGCGAGCACGTAGAGATCGGCCGGCGTCACCAATCGCCGCGGCGCGGCAACGAGGCTGTTGATCGCCGCCAGCTCGGCACCGACGATTGCGGCGCTCTCGCTGGTGCCGCCGACGCCGCCCAATCCGTAACCGTGCCAGTAGACGCGCAAATGTCCGGCCGCATCGCCCGAGACGTCGGGGATGATGCGGTTCGTCACGTACCGCGGGGAGAACAGAAAGTCACCGGGTGCGTTCTGCCACGCCGGACGCGGCTCGCCCGAGATGCCGCCGCCGGTCGCGTGGCCGAGGTCGTTCCACGGTCCTTCGTCGGCGACGCCGTCGCGGTCGCCGAGCTGCGTTCCGCCGGCGCAGATCACGTAGATCGACGCGCACGGCCACGCCACGCGCGGTCGCTCGATTCCGTTTTCCTTGAAACCGTACGCGCCTTCGTCACCGGCCGGCGCAACCAGCGGAATGCCGCGCACCGTCGCTTCGAGCTGGGGCAGCGGCGTGAGCCCGTAGCGCGCGGCGATCGTCGTGTCGACCGGTCCGACCACGGCTGGGAACACCAGCACGGTCGGATCGAGATCGATCGCGCGCGCGAGCGCGAGCGTCCCGTCGTTGCCGCCGCCGCAGACGTCGTCGTAGTCCGCGATGACCTCGGCCATCGGCGCCATCGTGATGGCGGAACTGACGTCGAGTCCGGCCTCTTGGCCGCGGTCATCGCGACCGCATTCGCTCGACGCGCTCTTGAACACGTAGCTGCGTTCGGTGACGCGCGACATGTCGGCGCCGGGCGGCGCTCCCTCGGCGGCGAGAAACTTGCGCACGTCGTTGACGTCGAACCGGTCGGACGCGTCTTCGACCAGCACGATGCGCTCGCCGGCGCCTCCTTCATTGATCGCATCGGTCATCGAGCGAAAGCGCACCGGCTCGTACCAGTCGCCGCGAAAGTAGGTGAACGACGGCCGCGTATCGGCCAGCCGCGGACTGGTCGCGACGATCGCACCGCGCACGTCGCGCACGCCGCCGAACGGCACGTTGAGCGGACCGCTCGGAGCAATGACGGTGCGCGTTCCGTCGGTCCACTTGTCCCAGTGCACGCCGAACAGTTTCTCGGCCTCCGAGATGCGCATCAGCGCGCCCGCGATCAGGCCGTCACCGGCGACCTCGACGTCGGTCCCGCCGTGCGAGCGCAGCAGCGCGCCGATGGCGCGGTTGTCTTGCGTGCGCGCGAATCGGTCGAGAAATGCCTGCAGCGTGAGCGGCCGGCGATGCGCCGGGTTCGTCGGATCGCTCATCTGCGCGGCGAGACCATCGAGGTCGGCCTTGGGCTGGAGCTCGACCGCCAGGTGCAGCACGGTCTTCGGATCGGCCGGACCCGTGTCGCGCAGCCCGGCGAGGGCGCCGAGCGGCACCGCCACGCGCGAGGCGGCTGCACCCGCATTCTGGGAAGATGCCGAGAGGGTCAACGCGAGGAGTGCGCAACCGGTGAGGCAGCGGCAGAGTCTGTTGGTCAACCGTATCCTTCCCGAGGGGTTCCTGGAGTGCAACGCAGCGCGTTCATCGGCAGTCTCATCGCCGGCGCCGGAGCCGTCGAGCTAACGCACATCGCGCCGGCCGCCGCGGCGATCGACGAAGCCGCGGTCGGTCGTGAAACCTTTGCGCAATTGCGCGAAGACGGTGAGGTCCTGTTCGACTCTGAGTACTACGAACACCTCAACGAGATCGGTTCGGTGATCGCGCAGACGGTCGCTTCCCGATATCCCTACCCGATCCGCTACTACATCGTCCGGGGTGACTCCGCCAACGCATTCTCCGTTCCCGGCGGGAACATCTACGTCAACGAGCCCCTGCTTCGCCTGGCGAAGAACCGTGACGAGCTGGCCGGCGTGCTGGC
>PMOG01000014.1 GCA_003161555.1 Vulcanimicrobiota bacterium
CTCGCCGCAGCAAGTGCGCGGCAAGGCGCCGGTTCCAGGGGCCCGAGTAGGGAGCGAGCGCCGTCGCGGCGTCGAGCGTTCCTGCGGGGCGGAACGTCGCCGGAGCGGTCGTTTGAGCAGCCACGTTTGTGATCATAGCGCGCCGGCCGCCCGGGGCGGTCGCCGGGATGGATATTCTCACACGGGCTTAAATCCGCCAGCGTGAGCATTCTCGCCAGCCGGATCGACGCGGCCTCACCGGACTTCGAGCGCAACGCGCGCGCGATGTCGGCATTGGTGGAAGATCTGCGCGCGCGCCTCGCGCGGGCGCACGAGGGCGGCGGAGCGGCGGCGGTCGCGCGGCACCGCAAACGCGGCAAACTGACCGCGCGCGACCGGATCGACCGCCTGGTCGATCCCGGAACGCCGTTTCTCGAGTTCTCGGCACTGGCCGCGAACGGGATGTATCACGACGATGCGCCGGCGGCTGGGATCGTCACCGGCATCGGAACGATCGAGGGCGCCGCCTGTGTGATCGTCGCCAACGATGCGACCGTGAAAGGCGGGACTTACTATCCAATCACGGTCAAGAAGCATTTGCGCGCCCAGGAGATCGCCGAGCAAAACGGTCTGACCTGCATCTACCTGGTCGATTCGGGCGGCGCGTTCTTGCCGCTGCAGGCCGAAGTGTTTCCCGACCGCGATCACTTCGGACGCATCTTCTACAATCAAGCGCGTATGTCGGCGCAAGGCATCCCGCAGCTAGCCGCAGTGATGGGTTCGTGCACCGCGGGCGGCGCCTACGTGCCGGCGATGGCGGACCAATCGATCATCGTCAAGGATCAGGGCACGATCTTTCTGGGCGGACCGCCGCTCGTGCAGGCTGCAACCGGCGAGATCGTCACCGCCGAAGAACTTGGCGGCGCGGACGTGCACACGCGGATCAGCGGCGTCGCCGATCATCTCGCCGCCGACGACGAGCACGCGCTGGGCATCTTGCGCGAGATCGTCGCCCATCTCGAGCGCCGGCCGTACGACCCGTGGCCGCTGCACGCCCCGCAGCCTCCCAGGTACGATCCGCGCGAACTCTACGGCATCATTCCGGCCGATGCGCGCCACGCCTACGATGTGCGGGACGTGATCGCGCGCCTGGTTGACGGGTCGGACTTTGCCGAATTCAAGGCCCGCTACGGCACGACGCTGGTCTGCGGGTTCGCGCGGCTCGAAGGCCATCCGATCGGCATTCTCGCCAACAACGGGATACTGTTCAGCGAGTCGGCGCTCAAGGGCACGCATTTCATCGAACTCTGCTGCCGCCGCGGCATTCCGCTGGTGTTTCTGCAGAACATCACCGGTTTCATGATCGGGAAGGAATACGAAAACCGCGGGATCGCAAAGGACGGTGCCAAGCTGGTGATGGCCGTGGCGTGCGCGGGGGTCCCGAAGTTCACCGTCGTGATCGGGGGCAGCTTCGGGGCCGGCAACTACGGGATGAGCGGCCGCGCCTACAGTCCCCGGCAGCTCTGGATGTGGCCCAACGCGCGGATCAGCGTGATGGGCGGCGCGCAGGCGGCCTCGACGCTCTTGACGGTGCGCATGCAAGCCGATCGCGAAAAAGTCAAGACCGCGTTAAGTTCGGAAGAGCAGACCGCGTTTACCGCCCCGATTCTCGAGAAGTACGAACAAGAAGGAAGCCCCTACTACTCGAGCGCGCGGCTGTGGGATGACGGGATTATCGATCCGCTTGACACGCGGCGGGTGCTCGGCTTCGGCCTGAATGCAGCGCGATATCGCGCCGCGGCGAGCACGACCTTCGGCATATTTCGCATGTGACGCGTTACCGAATCAGCGAGCCCGCGGTTAATTTGCTGAAAAGCCAGCAAAAAAGGGTGGACAGGCCCTCCCCCCCAGGGGCTATGCTGTAGGCCATGAGAGTTTCAACGCTTTGCGCCCTCATCGGCGACGAAGAAGGCGCGACGTTAGTCGAATACTCACTAGTCGTGGCGCTCATCGCGGTGCTCTGCATCGCAGCGATCAGCTTCCTGGGCGGTAAGGTCAGCCACCTGTTCAGTACGATCGGTTCATCGGTCGCAGCCGCCTAGGCGCCGAGGACGCCTGGGCGTCCCTCGCCGCACCCCTCAGATTCCCGCGTACCAGTCGTAGTTCTGGTCCTCCCAGTAGCCGCCGCCCCCGCCATAGAGCCCGTCGAGCGTCGCCACCAGCTCGATGCGGCTCACCCATTTCGCGCTCTTGTAGCCGAGCTGGGTCGGGATGCGCAGGCGCACCGGCGCCCCGTGATCGGGATCGAGCGCTGCGTCGTTGAGATCGAGCGCGAGCAGGGTCTGCGGATGCGCCGCTTGGTGCAGGTCGAGCGATTCGTAGTAGGGCTGCCCGCTTGCGTCGCGGTCGAAGCACCGAAAAACGCAGTACCGGGCGGCCGCTTTCGGCTGGGCCATCGCCAGCACCGTGCCGAGGCGCGGGCCGTTCCACTTGCCGATCGCGCTCCAGCCCTCCACGCAATCGTGGCGCGTCGTTTGGGCCAGCGAGCCGGCGGCGCGCAGTTCGGGCAACGACAGCTTCTGCGGCCGGTCGACAAGGCCGTCCACGATCAGCCGGTAGTCGCGAAAGCCGCTGCGCGCGAGGCGCGTATACAGGTCATCGCTCGGCGTGTCGAGGCCGTTGACGCGGAAGTTGCGGTCGACCGCTGAGTCCGGATAGAGCCGCGCCATTCCGCGCGTGTCGATGACGACGCGGTTGAGCCCCTCGGTTCCTGAGAGGACGCTGTGAAAGGGCCCGTTCGTCAGCGCGTCCTTGAGCGGGCCGCAGCCGCTCAGTCCGAGCGACGCCAGCGATGAGGCTACGAACAGGCCGCGCTTCACGGTCCGACCCCGTCGTGGTCCTTGAGCCGATACCAGCCGGTGATCATCGAACGCATGTTATTCCAGCAACCGGTGCAGACGACCAGCGTCAAGTGCGTCCCGAAGTAGCCCAGCAGCAGCACCATGAGCACGAAGTGCCACAGTCGCGCGAACTGCCGGCCGCCCAGCAGGACCGTCAGCCAGGGCACGGATGCGTCGACGCCCGGCGAGAGTGCCAGCCCGGTCACGATCAGCAGCGGGAGGAACCAGAACAGCACGATGGTGTAGGCGGCCTTCTGCATGGGGTTGTAGGTGCCGTGCGGCGGCGGTTCGGAACGCAGCCGCAGGTAGTAGAGCTGCATCGGCCAGAGCTTCGGCAGATCGGACGGCCGCAGCACGAACTCACGCAGCGTTCCGCGCCTGGCGGCGGCGATCAGGTACACGCCGTACGCGATCACGAGGACCCACGCGAAGAGCAGATGCCAGCGCCGCCCGTCGGCAAGATCCTGCGGACCCGGCAGCGTGAGCCAGCCGGGGAATGCGCGGGCCGATTCGAACCCCATGCCGTCGTCGGTGTAGCCCAAGAGGTGCGTCGTCCGAAGCGCATGACCGAAGACCGTGACGACACCGACCGGCTGACCGTCGATGGTCGAGGCACGGATAGCGAGGACGCGCCGCTGCGGATCGCTCTTGTCGGACGCGTCGAGATACGGGGCCGCGTTGAAGATCTGCAGACCGCTCATGAACAGCACCAGCAGGGCCAACGCCCAGAGCCAGTGCGTGGTGCGCTCCGCGACCCCGTGGCGGTAGACCAGCGTTCCCGGTGCGGCGGCGCGGGGCTGCGCGCGCGCGCGCTCGGCGCTGGACGTCATGGACCCTTCATGCGTGTTCGGCGATCAGCGTACTCACGGTACGGGCGAGCTGAGCGTCGTAGCCTTCGCCCACGTAGGTTGCGCGCAGCACCCCCTTGCGGTCGAAGACGAGCTGGGTCGGCCACGCCTGCACGCCGTAATTGTTCCACACCGAGAAGTTGTCGTCGAAGAGCACCGGCCACGAGATGTTCTGCGCGCGCAGCGCTTGAACGACGTTGGCGTGCACGTGCTCTTCCGCCGTCTCCGGCGCGTGCACGCCGACGATCGCCAGGTCGCGCGAGCCGTAGGCGGCACGCAGGCGCTGCAGTTCGGGGGTGACGTGCCTGCAGTTGATGCAGTCGAAGGTGAAGACGTCGACGATCGTCACGCGTCCGGCGGTCGGCGGCGGCCCCGGTGCATTGGCCCACGCGGTCGCGGACAGGACCGGTGCGAGCGTTACCGCACCGGCCAGCAGCAGCGTTCCAATCATGCCATCATCTCCGTCGGTACGACGATCGCCCGGCCGGCGTGCTTGAGCCGCCCCCGTTCGACCAATTTTGCAAGTTCGAGGCTCACCGTTTCGCGCGTGCTGCCGACCAGCGATGCGATGTCGGCGTGGGTGAGGCGCACGTCGACGCGCACCCCGCCCTCGACCGGCACGCCCTGTTCGGTCGCCAGCTTGCGGTAGAGGTGCTCGATGCGCTCGCCGACCCGCGCGTACGCCAGGTCTTCCATCGTCGTGCGCGCGTCGTCGAGG
Source organism: Vulcanimicrobiota bacterium (assembly GCA_003161555.1). Taxonomy (GTDB): domain Bacteria; phylum Vulcanimicrobiota; class Vulcanimicrobiia; order Vulcanimicrobiales; family Vulcanimicrobiaceae; genus Vulcanimicrobium; species Vulcanimicrobium vanleeuwenhoeki. The sequence goes on from PMOG01000014.1 coordinate 4,446, forward strand.
CGCTCGCTGAGGACCTTCGCCACGTTGAGCGCCAGAACCGGATCGCGCGAGAGCAGCGCGAACAGATCGTCGGCGCGCGACGTGCACAGCAGCGCGTCTTCGACGACCACCGCGTGCGTCGTGCGGCCGCCGTGGTCGAACAAGCTCTCCTCGCCGAAGAGGTCGCCCGGCCCCAGCAGCGCTACGGTGACTTCTTTGCCGTCGGCGGTTTCGCGGACGATCCGCACGCTGCCGCGCTTGACGAAATAGATCACGCGCTCGGTGTCGCCGACCTCGAAGACGCGCGTGCCCCGCGGCATCTCGCACATCGTGAAAAGGTGCTGATGCTCGATCAGACCTTCTTCGGTGGCCTCACGGAAGATGCGGTTCTGCTGCAGATACCAGACCTTGTTGATGTCTTCGTCCACCAAACGCTCCGTCCGGAGCGCGGCGAGTGACGCGATCGCCGCTCCGAGGCCGCCCATCCCGGGATCCTACCATGCGTCGTGGAGGACGGGCTGTAAGGGTTCTTACCGCTTAACGCGCCGGACCTTCGACGACCCGCACAAAGTCGCGCGGGCGGACCCAGCGCGCGAGCGCGGCGCGCACTGCTTCGCTGCTCGCCGCCAACTGCGTTCCGGCCTCGACCCGGTCTTCATCGAACGGACGGCCGGTCGCGACGAAATCGAGGATCTGCGCGGCCAAGCCGCCATACGACTCCTGGCTCACCTGCAACTGTCCGACCACCAGCGCTTTCGCGGTGAGCAGACGTTCCGCGTCGATCGGCTTCTTCTGCAGCATCGTCAGGTCGTCGACGACCAAACGCGCGGCGCGATCGACATTTTGCGGATCGGAGCCGAAGCTGACCGAAAAGGTGCCGCGATTGTGCGCCCCGGTCATGCTCGAGCCGACCGAGTAGACGTAGCCGTGGGTCTCTCGCAGATCGTGGAAGAGCAGCGAGGCGTAGAAACCTCCGGTCAAGACCGTGTTGGCAAGCTGGAGCAGCGGAAAGTCCGGCGCGCGGTAGCCGATCGGCAGCGTCTGAGCGAGCGTCACGTCCGACTGAATGCGGCCGGTCGCCGGCACGACCAGGCTCGAGGGTTTGTTCGGCGCCACCGCGGCTGGGAACAGATCCGGCGGCGTTCCCGCGGCGTGCCAACCGCCGAAGGCGGCTTCGACGACCGCCTGCGCGCGCTCGGCGGTCACGTCGCCGATCACGACGATCGTGGTCAGGTCGGGCCGATACGTCGCAGCGTAATACCCTTTGACGTCATCGAGCGTTATCGCGCCCAGACTGCTCGGCGTCGGATGGCGCCGCACCGGGTCACCCGGCGGGTAGAGGGCGTCGGCGAGCGCGATCTGGGCTTTGTAGTCGGGGCTCGCGATCGCGCCGGTCAAGGCATCGATGTTTTGCTTCTTGACGATCGCGAACGCATCGTCCGGAAGACGCGGATGCAGTTCGTCGTCGGCCAGCAGGGTGACGCCGCGTTCGAACGCGCTCGACGGAACGTCGAGCGAGAAATTCTTGCCGGCCGCAACGGTCGCGGCGATCTTGTCGAGTTCGGTCTGATACGCCAGCCGGTCGTAGGTCGCGGTGCCGTACGAGAAGAGTCCCTCGACGATATCGTCGATGCCCTCCCGGCCGGCCGGATCTTGAATTCCGGCATTGCCGAGCACGTCGCCGCGCAGGGTGACGGTCTTCGAGATCGCCGACGAGACGACCACGAGTTTGAGGCCGTTGGCAAGCGTCGTTTGATACGGATGCACCGTCTGTTCCGGCAGCCGCAGATCGTGCAGCACGTCGCGCGCGAACGCCGGCAGCGGTGCGTGTTCGTTCGGGATGACGGTGTTGTCTTCACCGAGGCGGCTGCCGAAAGCGGAGCCGGCCGCAGCCTTCGGCGTTGCGATCGCCACCGTTGCGGTCGCGTTGTCGTAGTACGTGCGCAGCACGCGGTTGACGTCGTCGACGGTCACCTTTTGCAAACCGGCGAGATCGTCGTCGGGCGTGCGGTGCTCGACCGCCAGGGTCTGACTCCAAGTCGAGGCGAGGTTGTTGATCGAGTTCAGGGCGAATTCCGCCTGCGCGACCTCGCGCTGCTTCGCGACCTCGACCAGATCGGCCGGAAGTCCGGTCCGCTTGTAGTTCTCGATCACGGCTTTGACGTCGGCGACCGCCGCCTCACCGCTGGTGGTCACCGGCACGACCGATCCGACCAGCGACATCCCGGCGGCCGGAAAGGTCTGCGCCTGAGCGAAGGTCCCCAGCGCCTTGCCGCCGGCCTCTAATTCGTAGAGCGCGCCGCGCTCGCTGTTGAGCACGTCGTTGAGGATCTCCGACGCGAAGTAATCGGGGCTGTCGTAACCGGGGACGCGGTAAGCGATGAAATCAGTGACGATCGGGTCGGAGCTGTTGTCGTGCAGGGTGAGGGGCGTGAGCGGGCGGAGTCGCACCGCCCGGCGCGCCGGCAGTTTGGCGGCCGGCACGTGTGCCCACAGCGCGCGCACCTTGGCGATGGTGGCCGCCGGATCCACGTCGCCGGCGATCACATAGACGGCATTATTCGGATGATACCAGCGTGCGTAGAAGCGCTTGAGGTCGGCGCTGGTGATGCGCTTGAAACTCGCCACCGTCCCCAGCCCGACGTCGCCATAGGGCGTTCCGGCGAACAGATGCTCGACCGTCTTGGCATAGAGGCGATAGTTGGCGCTCGAGTTGTCGCCGGTCACCTCTTGGATGATCGCGCCGCGTTCCTGTTCCCAGAGCTTCTGCGTGTCGAGGATCCCGGTCGCCCGCGAGCGGTCGAGGTTCAGCGCGATCGGGAGATCCTGCGCCGGAGTCTCGAAGAAATATTGCGTGATCTCGTTCTGCGTGTCGGCGTTGAAGCTGCCGCCCGTTACCGCGATCGCTTTTGAAAATTGCGACGCGTCGACCGTTGCGCTGCCGCGGAACATCATGTGCTCCTGCGCGTGCGCCAAACCGGTGATCGGCTCGTCGTCCGAGCCGGCCAGGTAGTTCAGGTAGGTGGCCGCCACAGGCGCCAGGCGGTCGCGCAGGACGACGATCTGCAGGCCGTTGGGCAGGGTCGCGCGGGTCACGTCGACGGGCTGGGCGGCGGGGGCCGGAGTCTGCGCGCCGGCGCGAAGCAGCGGGGCGGCCAGCAGGGCAGCGCCGGCAAGCAAGGCGGCAATGGGACGAAGGCGCGACATACGCTCTCGTAAACGCCGCAGCTGGGCGAAGCGTCGCAAGGCCGGTCGCGGGAGCCCCCAGGGCGCCGTGGAAACCGCTCGCTTCGTGTCCGAGACCGTCCTGGCGGTGGCGAACGAGCGGGGGCGCGCCCGCGTTACGCTGTCCCGGCCCCAAGTGCGCAACGCCTTCAACGCCGAGCTGATCGCGCGTTTGAGGACCGTATTCGGCGCGCTCGGAGGGGACCCGGCGGTGCGCGTCATCGTTCTCGACGGCGCCGGCCCGTCGTTCTGCGGCGGGGCCGACGTGAACTGGATGCGCGGGTCGCTGGTGCTGGGCGAAGCCGAGAACGTCCGCGACGCCGAGGCGATGTCCGACATGTTCCGCGCGATCGACGCCTGTCCCAAGCCGGTGATCGGGCGCGTGCACGGCGCCGCGCTCGGCGGAGGCGCCGGACTGTGCGCAGTATGCGATGCGGTCGTCGCGTGCGATACGACCGTGTTCGGTTTCACCGAGACCAAGCTCGGGATCATCCCGGCGGTCATCTCGCCGTTCGTCATCGCCAAGATCGGTGTGACGCACGCACGCCGGCTGTTTCTGACCGGCGAGCGCTTCGAAGCCGAGCGGGCGCGGGCGATCGGCCTGGTCCACGAAGTCGTCGGCCAAGACGCGCTCGACGGGACGGTCGACGCGATCGCACACGAGCTGGAGACCGCCGGGCCTTCGGCGGTGGCGGCCGCGAAACGGCTGATTCGCGAGGTCGCGGCGGCCTCGTACGACGCGACGCGCGCGATCACCGCCGGTGCGATCGCACGCCAACGCGTCACCGACGAGGGACAGGAGGGATTGCGCGCGTTTCTCGAGCGGCGTGCCGCCGCGTGGATCGTCGAGTGATCCGCACGCTCCTGATCGCCAACCGGGGCGAAATCGCCATTCGCGTCGCGCGCGCGGCGCGCGAGTGCGGAATCTCACCGGTCGGCGTGTACTCGGACGCCGACACGGACGCGCTCTTCCGTTCGGCGATGGATGCCTCGCTGCGCATCGGGCCGGGGCCGGCCGCCGAGTCGTACCTCGACGGCGAGCGGATCGTCGCCGCCGCGAAAACGCTCGGCGCGGATGCGCTTCACCCTGGGTACGGTTTCCTGAGCGAACGCGCGAACTTCGCAGAGCTCGTCATCGGGAGCGGACTCGTCTTCGTCGGCCCGGCGCCGGCTGCGATCGCCGCGATGGGTTCGAAGATCGATGCCAAGCGGCGCGTGCGCGCCGCCGGTGTTCCGGTCGTGCCGGGTTATGACGGCGACGATCAGCAGGACGAACACCTGCGCGCCGAAGCGGCACGGATCGGTACGCCGCTGCTGATCAAGGCCAGCGCCGGCGGCGGCGGGCGCGGGATGCGGGTCGTGACCGATCTGGCTGAGTTCGGCGCCGCGCTGGCCAGCGCGCGGCGCGAAGCGAAAGCGGGTTTCGGCGACGATACCGTCTTGCTCGAACGGTACCTCGAACGTCCGCGTCACGTCGAGTTCCAGGTGCTCGGCGACGCGCACGGCAGCGTGCTTCACCTCGGCGAGCGCGAGTGTTCGATTCAGCGCCGCCACCAGAAAGTGATCGAGGAAGCGCCGAGTGTTGCGCTCGATGCCGGCCTGCGCACGCGGATGGGCGCAGCGGCGGTGGACGCCGCGCGCAGCGTCGGGTACACGAATGCGGGAACGGTCGAGTTCATGCTCGATGCGGACGGGCGCTTCTACTTCCTGGAGATGAACGCTCGGCTCCAGGTCGAGCATCCCGTAACCGAACTCGTCTACGGGGTCGACCTCGTTCACCAGCAGCTGCGGATCGCGAACGGCGAGCGGCTGACGATAACGCAAGCCGACCTGTCGCCGCGCGGCTGGGCGATCGAGGCGCGGCTCAATGCCGAGGATCCGGCGCACGATTTCTTGCCGCAGTCCGGGACCCTGACGGCATTCGACGTGCCGCGCGCGCCGGGCGTGCGGCTGGACAGCGGCGTCGCCGCGGGCAGCGGGGTCCCGATTTACTACGACTCGCTGCTGGCCAAAATCATCGTCTGGGGCGCCGATCGCGCGGCCGCGATCGCGCGGCTCGACGTCACGCTGCGCGAAACGCGCGTCGCCGGGATCGCGACGAATCTGCCGCTGCTGTGCGCCATCGCCGGCGACGCGGCGTTTCGGGCCGGCGACACGACGACCCGGTTCCTCGACGAACGAATGCCGCACTTCCGGCTCGGCGATGCGCCGGCCGGCGACGCGGTAAAGCGGCGAATCGCGTCGGCGCTGCTGGCGCGCGGCAGCGAGTGGCGCGTGGCGCGCACGGATGTCCCGCTCGCATTCGTCGTCAACGGCGAGACCGTGCGTGCAGGTGCGGCCTACGACGGTACGCGTTGGATCCTCTCCGGCGACCTGCAAGGCCCGCTCGACGGCGGCGCGGCCGACGCATCGTTCGACGCCGCCGGCGGGACGGTCACGGTCGACGGGCGTCCGGTGCGCTGGAATTGGCCGGCACCGCCGAGCGCCGATGCTGAAGACGACCCGCGCGCGGCGGGCTCGGGCGACGTCGTCGCGCCGATGCCGGGGAAGATCATCAGCATCGCCGTCGCGCCGGGCGCCGCGGTCGAGGAACACGCCCTGCTGGTGGTCCTCGAAGCGATGAAGATGGAACACCGCATCGAAGCGCCGCGCGCGGGCGTCGTGCAGTCCGTTTCGGCCTCCGCAGGGACGCTCGTCGCGGCCGGCGCGACCCTCGTCGAGATCGCATGAGCGAGCGCGCTAAGCCGACGATCGTCATCGTGCCGGGCTACAATGAACCCGACAACGACATGTCGACGCTCTCCGACGGACGGCGCGGGCTGCCCGGACTCAAAGAGCGAGGCTACAACTGCATCGCCTTTCCGCGGCTCGCCGACGATCTCTCCGATCGCATCGACCGCTACGCCGAATTTCTCGACGGCCTTGAGGTCAAGGGCGTTCCCTTTCCGATCGTCTCGCTCGGCTATTCGCTCGGCGGCCTGGTCGTGCGCGGCTTCCTCCGAAAGTACCCCGAGCGCGCTGGCGACGTCGCGCATACGATCACCTTGGGTTCGCCGCACTGGGGCATCACCGTCGACATGTTGCCGATGCTCTCGTTCTTCTTGCGCTTGCGCGATCAGGCGATGCACGATCTCGACATCCGGTCGAATTTCATGCAGTGGCTCAACCAAACGCGCGGACATTGGGTCGGACGCTGGCGCCATCGCAACTGGGTGATGGATGAAGAACCCTGGGTTGCGCCGCCCGACGCCTGCCTCTTCTCGATCTGTGGGGTCGTTCCGAAATTCGGCGACGACAACGACGGCATCGTCTGGCGCGACTCGGCGACGCTCGGGGGGCGAATCCCCTCGTGCGATATTCGGCACGAACGTGCGAACCATCTCAACCTCATCGGCGCGTGGAACCCCGGCACCACGCTGATCAAAGGGTTCAAGTTCGACGACGAGGTCTGGCCGCGCTCGATCGCCGCGATCGCGGGACACATCGAAGCGCACGTCATCGCCGAAGCCCCCGAAGCGGCGGCCGTGTCATGAGCGATCGGCCGAAATTGAGCGCCGTCTCCCTGACGACGTTGCCGCAGCGCGTCAAGATCTGCGAGATGGGCCCGCGCGACGGCTTACAGAACGAGCGTGGCGTCGTCCCAGCCGCCGACAAGATTCGCTACATCGACCTGCTCTCGGCGAGCGGTCTCTCGGTCATCGAAACGACGTCGTTCGTGCGGCCGGACGCCGTCCCGCAGTTGACCGACGCCGAAGTGGTGATGGCCGGAATCGAACGCCGCGAAGGCGTGACGTACTTATGCCTGGTTCCGAACATGCGCGGCTTCGCGCGCGCGCAGGCGGCCGGCGTCCGCGCGATCGCCGTCTTCACCGCCGCCTCTGAATCGTTCGCAAAGCGCAACATCAACATGACGATCGACGAATCGATCGCGGCGTTCCGCGACGTCGTCGCCGCAGCGCGCGCCGACGGCATGTGGGTTCGCGGCTACATTTCGGTCGCATTCGGCTGCCCCTATGAAGGAAGCGTTCCGGTCGAGAACGTCGTACGCGTCGCCTCGGCCCTCGCCGAGATGGGGATCGACGATCTCTCGGTCGGCGACACGATCGGCGTCGCAACGCCCGATCAGGTGATCGAGGTCTCCGAAGCGCTCCAGGCGCAGATGCCGGTCGAGCGAATCGCGATGCACTTCCACGACACGCGCGGGACGGCGCTCGCGAACGTGCTCGCGGCGCTGCAGATGAACATCGCGACGTTCGACGCCTCGGCCGGCGGTCTCGGCGGCTGCCCCTACGCGCCTGGTGCGACGGGCAACCTCGCGACCGAAGACCTCCTGTATATGTTGCACGGCATGAGGATCGAAACGGGCGTCGATCTCGCTCGCGTTCGCGATGCGTCGCGGTTCATCGCAGGCGTTCTCGGCCGCGATCCGGTCTCGCGCGCCTATCGGGCTCTTGAAGCGGCGGCTGTCTCATCGTGAAGAACTCGGTGTCGCGTTTCAACGAACGCGCGGGCGACTACGCGCGGTATCGGCCGTCGTATCCGGCCGATGCGATCGATGCCGTCCTCGACGGTCTCGGGAACCTGGCGACGTTGACGGTCGTCGACATCGGCGCGGGAACCGGCATCTCCGCACAACTCCTGGCCGCGCGCGGCGCGAAGGTCATCGGAATCGAGCCGAACGCGGAAATGCGCGCGATCGCTGCCGGCTCGGGGATCGACGTGCGCGAAGCAACTGCCGGCGCCCTCGGGCTCCCCGATGCGAGCGTCGATCTGGTCNNGCGTTTCACTGGTTCGCGAACGCTGCTTCGATCGCTGAATTCAAGCGCGTCCTGCGCCCGGGAGGACGCGTCGCGCTCGTTTGGAACGAGCGCGACGACAACGACCCCTTTACGCGCGGCTACGGTGAGATCGTCGACGGGTTTCCCGATCGCATGGCGCTTGCGGGATACCGCAACGGCAGCGCCGTCATCAACCAATTGCTGGTCGACGGCGACCTGCGCAACGTGCGACGTTTCTGTTTTTCCGGAGGCCAAACGCTCGATTACGATGCGATGCTCGGCCGCGTCCGCAGTTCGTCCTACGCCCCGCGCGAGGGGCCCGAACACGCGGCGATGATCGAACAGCTCAGCGCGAACTTCGATCGATACGCGGCCGGGGGTGAGGTCAGGCTCGTCTACCGCGTCGACGTCTACCTGGGAGAGAAGGCGTGAGTTCCTCGGCCCTGGCGATCCGCTT
>PMOG01000156.1 GCA_003161555.1 Vulcanimicrobiota bacterium
TTCATCGCCGGCTACATCCTCGATGCGGAGACGGTCGAGGACGTCCACCGCGCGCTGCTGCAAGACGCTCCGCACGCGCTCAAGCTGACTTTCGGCGGCATTCTCGAGCGGCAGCCCGACGGCGGCTACGAGCTCGCCGAGAGCGTCGACTGGCCCGACGATTGCGTCGTGAAACTCGGGCCGAGCGACGAGTTGACGAAGGCGATCACGCGCACCCGCGGTGCCCTCACGTTCTCCGGCAACGACACGCGACTGATCCAGAAGTCGTTCCCGCACGAGCGCCTGACCTTCGCCGCACCGCTCTTCTTCGATCGCACCGTCAGCGGCATCGTCGTCTACGGTCACAACGTCAGCGGGCTCGACCTCGATCCCGAAGAGCGCGAACTGCTGGTGCGGGTGGTCACCCACGGCTCGATCTCGCTCAATGCGATCGAACTTGCCCGTTACCGCAGCACGCCGCCTCCGCTCAGTGTCCAACCCCTTGGTACCGGTTGAGGCCGAAGCGCCAAAAAACGTACGCTAACGCGACGAAGACGATGCCGATCACCGGCGTCAGCAGCCCGGCCGCCGGCGGCACGCCCAGTGCAGCCTCGTGCTTGTGCAGAAAATAGGAAGCCGGGAAGTAGTTCATGAAAGCGAACGGAAACACGAAGGTCAGCAGCAGCCGCACGCTGCGCGAGTAGATGCTCAGCGGATACCGCGTGAACTCCTGTTCGAGCTGAATGAAGATCCAGCGCAGCGCGTCGACTTTCACGAACCAGAACGCCGCCGTCGAGATGATCAGGTTGAGGCCCAGGTCGATCAGCGCGCCCCCGATCACGATCAGGGGCACGAAGATGATGAAAACCGCATCGACGTGCACGCCGCTGTACAGCGTCGCCGCGACGAAGGTGATCAGCGCGAGCACCAATTCGTCGGGAAACACCTGGCCCGGCGTCGCGATGGCCTGGAAGAGCGTGTCGAGCGGCCGCACCAGCAGCCGGTCGAACTCGCCGTCGCGAATGTGATCGGGGATCTCGCCGACGGTCGAGAAGAACGTGTTGTGCAGCGCGTGCGCGACCATCCACAGCGCGTACAGAAAGAACATGTCGCGGAAGTTCCAGCCGTTCATCGACGGAAAACGCTCCAGCACGATCCACAGCGAAGCGATCGCCGTGCCGTGGTAGATGAACGTGAACAGAAACCAGATCAGGAAGTTTTCGCGGTATTCGAGCGTGGTCAGGATGTTGATGCGCCAGTACTGACGGTAGACGTTGGCCATCCGTCGAGTCTGCATCAGCCGCCCTGCACGACGACACGCCTGGCGCCGGCCCGCCACATCACGGCCGACACCGCGCCCAGCACGACGATCCAGAGAAGCTGCAGCCCCATCACTTCGCCGTACCGTGCCGGCGGAATCTGGCCGACGTAGATCAGCAGCGGCGTCGAGAACATCGCGGCAAACGGAAGCACGTAGATAAACTGCTGGAGCACGGCCGGGAACAGGATCAGCGGAATCAGTTCGCCACCGAGAAGGTCGGTCAACCACGTGACGATCAGCTGCACGGCGCTGATCTCGAGCGTCCAAAACGAGGTGCAATTCAGGATGAAGTTCAGGAAGAACCCGACCAGGTAGCCTAGGAAAAAGCTCAACAGGAAGGCGGCCAGCACCGCCGGCCCCGGCACGATGATGTGAAAGATCAGTAGCGCGATCAGTACCGACGGCACGAGCAGCGCGGCATGAAAGAGCACTTCACCGGTGCCGTCGGCGAAGAAGTACAGCGGCACGTTGATCGGTTTCATGAAGTCGGTCGCGATCGAACCGTCGCGGAGCTTGTCGTTCAGCGCCCGCGTCTGGTCGATATCCATCACGATCCCCATCAGCAGCGCGACGGTCGAATACGTGATGATCTCGTGCCGGGAGAGGTCCTTCGGGGCCGCGTTGTGGGCGTAGAGCGCCGTCCACACCATGCGCAGCAGATAGACCCGCACTACGAACGAACCGACGGTCGTGAACACGTCGAAGCGATAGGTCGCTTCGCGCGCCATCGCTTTCTTCGCGAACTCGATGTACGGCGCGATCCGGAATCGCGGCCGGCGGCCGATCGTCCCCGTCAGGAGGGAGCCCCCACGGCGTCCTTCTGGTAGCCTTCCAGGTAGATCCGGCGCACGATGGTGTCGATGTCGGGTTCGATGATCGAGACGTCGCTGATCGCATAGCGCTCGAGGACGCGGCGGATCAGCGCTTCGGCGGTCAGCGAACGGCGGTCGAAGCCCAGCCGCACGACGTTGTTCTCGCGGCCTTCGACCACCGCGCCCGGGACCGCGAAGTCCTCGGGCGGCAAATCGACGGTCGTGACGACCAGGATCCGGTGGGTGCCGTACTCCGTGCGCAGCCGCTCGAGCGCGCCGTCATAGATCACGCGGCCCTCGTCGATCAAGATGATGCGCGGGGTGAGCCGCTCGACGTCGGCCAAATCGTGCGTCGTCAGGATGACCGTGGTCCCGCGCTCGCGATTGATCTGGCCGATGAATACGCGGATCGCCTCTTTGGCGACGACGTCGAGGCCGATCGTCGGCTCGTCCAAATACACGATTTTCGGGTCGTGCAGCATCGCGGCGGCGAAGTCGCCGCGCATCCGCTCGCCGAGCGACAGCTGGCGCACCGGCGTGTCGAGGAAGCGTTCGAGGTCGAGGATCTCGGCGAAATGGCGCATGTTCTGGAGATAGCGGTCGCGCGGCACGTCGTAGATCGAGCGCAGCAGCTCGAACGATTCCCGCAGCGGCAGATCCCAATAGAGCTGGCTGCGCTGACCGAACACGACCCCGATATTCTGGGCGTTGGCCTGACGGTGCGCCGAAGGCACGATCCCGGCCACTCGGAGCAGCCCCGAGGTGGGCACGAGGATCCCGGTCAGCATCTTGATCGTGGTCGACTTCCCGGCGCCGTTGGGCCCGAGGTACCCGACCAACTCGCCTTCGGCCAGGCTGAAGCTGACGTCGTCGACCGCGACCTTGTCCTCGTACTCTCGAGAGAAAAGCGCCCCAATCGCGCCGGCGATCCCGGGCTGCCGGACGATCCGGCGGAAAACTTTCCTGAGGTCCGCCGCCTCGATGATCGCCATGTCCCGCTCGCTTTTCCGCTGGGGCGCCCTCCGCCCTCGCCGCCGGGTCGATCCGGAGGGAATGGCGGGTGGAACGGCCGGCGATTCGGGGGAGGGGAGTTCCACGGAGGACGGGAACTCGGCGGTACCAACTTCCGTTGGGTCAGCAGACCGGATCCCTCCTATGGGACCCGGGTCGAGTCCTCACAGTAAGGGGGTGATGACAAATGGCTGCTAAGAAGAAAGCTGCGAAGAAGAAACCCGCGAAGAAGAAGAAGTAGTCCTCTCCGTTTTTCGGAGATCACGATTTCACCGTCATTATTCATACGAGCATCTGCGCGGCCGGTAAACGGCCGCGCAGATCTTTTTTTTCTGGCCCGGCGGAAGTCGGGACACCGCGCCGTCCCGAAATAACGGGGATGGACGAACCGCAGAATCCGATCGTCGCGATGGCGGAAAAGATTCGCGCGCGCCGGGATCTGGGCGCCGCCATCGATTCGGCGACCGCCGATGCAGCGGCGCCGCCCGGTGACGACGCCGCCGCCCGATTCGGCGCCCTCGGCGACGTGCTCGCGGTCGGCACCAAGCGGCTCAACGCGATCCTGGGTGCGCGCACCGGCGTGACGCTGGTGCGGCTCGAGAATCCGCCCCGGATCCGGCTGCGCTTTCGCGACCGCCGCATCGCACTCGACCTCGACCTCGTGCGACAGCTGGTGATCGTGAGCGGGGCCGGTCTGGACGGAGAATATCAATTTCTCGACGCCCCGACTCCCGCGCTGATGAACCTTTCGAAGTTCTCGACGGACGAAGGCTACCGCGACGCGGTGACCGGATCGGAACTGCTCAAGACGATTTCCGACGGCGCGCAGCTGCCGCGCCCCGCGCACCTGGACGAACCCGGGCCGATGCGCTTTTGAGCCGCGCCCGTAGGGCGCGCGCGACCAGGGGCCGGGAGGGGCACATCGCGACCGGGCAGCGGTCGCACAGCGGGACCGGCGCCTTGCAGACCGCCCGCCCGTGAAGGATCAGCCAGTGATGCGCGTACCGCCAGCGCTCGCGCGGAACCAGTTTCGTCAGGTCGTCTTCGACGCCGCGGGGCGTCGTAGCCAACGTTAGGCCCAGCCGGTGCGCGACGCGAAAAACGTGCGTGTCGACCGCGAACGCCGGCTCGGCGAAGGCGACCGACAGCACGACGTTGGCCGTCTTGCGCCCGACGCCCGGCAG
>PMOG01000075.1 GCA_003161555.1 Vulcanimicrobiota bacterium
ACGATCCGCGCGTGGCGCCCTGGATCATCGCCAAGTTCGCCGCCCGCCTGCAGGCCGCAACCTCGAGCGGCAAACCGGTCCTGGTGCGCGTCGACTACGACGCCGGACACGGTTTTCTCAACAGCTCGCGCGCGCAAGCGCAAGCACTGCTGACCGACCTCTACAGCTTCCTACTCTGGCAACTCGGCGATCCGGCGTTCGCGAACGCTGCTGCCGCGTCGGCCGTACCGTGACGCGCTACGGAGCGGTGGCGTGCGTGGCGGGGACGACGACGACGCGATAGACGCCGATGTTGACGGCGACGCCGTGTTCGACCGAGGCGTGGAGTTCGAAGGTGGTCGGCGCGGTGACGGCCGGCGCTTCAATCCGCACCGGGTCGTAGGCGGCGGCGTATTGGCGCTCGGAGACGACGCGGCGCTGCGGATCGAGCAGTGAGATCGTGAGCCGGTCGTAGGGGAGCGGCACGTGGAGCCGGATCGGTTCGCCGGAGACGACGCGCGGGGTGAGCACCGCCATCTCGATGTCGGTCGAGTTGACGCCCGGGATGGGCTCGGGCGGAGCATTCGCCGCATTTGCGGTGTTGGCGCGCGGTCCGGGCTCGACGCGCAGCGGGATGCGCGTTTCGGCGCCGCCGCCCGAACCGGTTGCGCGCAGCACGACGGCCAGATCGCGATTGCGGTCGCTGGGCGGAATGCGCAGCAGCGACTTGCCGCTGGGCGTGAGCGCCGCCGACGCGAGCACGGCTCCGGTCGCGTCGGTCAGCAGCACGCCGCCGACCGGCGGCACGACATGATAGCGCACCGTGAGCAGATCGCCGCCGGCGACGGTATCGCGGTCGAGCGAGAACATCTCGATGCGCGGCGCGTTCTGCGCTTTCGAAATCGGGGCCGGCGTGGCGAGCACATCGGCCGAGAGTTCACGGCGCGCATCGCCGAACGGCCCGGTCATCGCAACGCGCAAGGTGACCGGTCGTCCGGTCACGTGCGAGGGGACGTCGATGCGCAGCACGCCGCTATGTGATGCCAGCGTCCCGCTGTCGAGCGGCGTTCCGTCGGCGTCGAGCAGCGTGTAGTCGCCGGTACCGAAACCGGCCAGCCGATAGACGACGTCGACGTGTGAACCGCGCGGAATCGGCGCCGGCATCAGCAGTTCGGCGACTTGCGGATGCACGTACGCGATTGCCGCGATGGCACTGATTGCCGTAATCGCCGCGGTGACCGCCAGCCCGCCCGTGCGCAGCGCGGCCCGTCCGACGACCTTCGGTGTGAGCCCGCCAAGCGGCCAAGCGGGAGCGGCCGGCGCCGGTTCGACGATGCGACGCAAGCGTTTGGGCGCCACGCGATCGTGGCCGACGCGGATCGGTTCCGTCTGCGCCTGGGGCGCCTGATGCGTCTGATCGATGACCGCCGGGAACATCGTCTGCGGAACCGGTGCTTGAAAATCGGACGGCGTCTGCGGCGGCGCCGTCAGCGCGAGCGGCGCCGGGCCGACGTCTTCCGGTTTGGGCAGGGCAACGGTGCGCGGCTGCGCCGCGCCGCGCGTCGCCGCTCTGGCGAAGTACCACGCTAAAAACGCCGAAGTCGCCGGGATCGCGACCGCCCCGACCGCCAGCGGCCAGTTCGGCGGCGCTCCCCGGTCGACGTTCGAGATGATCTCCAGATCGAGACCGTCGCCGTGCACGCGAGTAACCAGCGACACCGGGCGCTCGCCCGGCTCCAGCATCCCGACGATCTCCGACGAGACGGTGCCGGTGGCGCGCACGGTAATGCTCGAGGGCAGCGAACGGCGCATCCCGTCCTGGAGCGTCATCTCGAAGGTCGCCGTCACCGGATGCAGGTACGCACTGTCGATTTGCACCGCGAACAGGGCACGACCGCGCAGCAGCGCGCGCTTGAGGCGCACCGCGACACGAATCGGACGTGCTCCGTCGAACTCCGGCCGCAGAGGCGACGGACGGCTCGGGTGAGAGAAAATCGGTAACGTCCTCGCTAGCGAGGGAATTCCCCGCCTACTTCTGAGCGTGACGCCGTCCCGCCCGCCGTCGGCGGTGAGAGGCGGGTAAAGATCAGCGCCCCCGGCGGCTCGCCGTGCGGCCGTGGGAGCTGTGGGGGCCGCGGAACGAGACCGTGCGCGGGCGCTCGAACGCCGGCGCGGGAGCGGCCGGCGGCAACGCCGGCAGGCTCGAACGGTCGATCCGGCGGCCGACGATCTTCTCGATGTCGCGGAAGAGCGGCTCTTCCTCGCGCGACACGAAGGTGATCGCGTCGCCGGTCGACTCGGCTCGCGCTGTGCGCCCGACGCGGTGGACGTAGTCCTCGGCCGCCATCGGCACGTCGAAGTTCACCACGTGCCCGAGGTCGACGATGTCGATCCCGCGAGCCGCGAGGTCGGTCGCGACGAGCACGCGGACTTTCCCGCGCTTGAAGTCGGCCAGCGCACGCGTGCGCTGCGCCTGCGAACGGTCGCCGTGGATGCGCTCCGCGGAGACGTTGTGCTTCTCGAGGGCCAGCGCCAGCCGGTTGGCGCGCGCTTTGGTGCGCGTGAAGGCCAGCGCGCTGTAGATGTTGTTGTCCTTGAGCAGCTCGACCAGCAGATCGGTCTTGCGCTGCTGATCGATCGTGTAGGCGACGTGGGTGACGCCTTCGGCCGTGGGAGCCGCGCTCTTCGGCGCGATCGTCACGCGGACGGGATCGTGCAGGATCTCGCGCGTCAGCTTCACGATCTCGGGCGCGATCGTCGCCGAGAAGAACAGGGTCTGGGTGCGAGCCGGCAACTTCGCGACGATCTTGCGCACCGCAGGCAGAAAGCCCATGTCGAGCATCCGGTCGGCTTCGTCGAGGACGAGCATCGACACGCCGTCGAGACGCGCGCCCTGCTGCAGGTGATCGATCAGGCGTCCCGGCGTCGCGACGATGATTTCGACGCCCGTCTTGAAGGCCTGCATCTGCTGACCGTAGCCGACGCCGCCGAAGACCGCGCGGACGCGAATCTTGGTGTGGCGTGCGAGTTCGGTCAGGTGGACGGCGATCTGCGCCGCCAGTTCGCGCGTCGGCGCGAGGACCAGCGCGTGGGTGCGACGCGGCGGCAGCTCGGCGATGGCCTGCAGCAGCGGCAGACCGAACGCGGCGGTTTTGCCGGTTCCGGTCTGGGCGCTGGCCAGGACGTCGCGTCCGGCCAGGGCGGGGGGGATCGCTTCGATCTGCACCGGCGTCGGGACGGTGAAACCGAGCTCGCGCACGGCACGGAGGAGCTCGGGGCGCAGCCCCAGAGCATCAAAATTCGGTGGCATTCGATTCTTCCAATAGAGCGAGCGCAATGCGATCGCTGTTTCGAAAGATCGCGCGAGAGGGGTCACCAGGTGACACGCCATGGTACCATGCCCGGCCACAGGCCGCGATGACCTCGGTAGCAGGTGGGGGGCCTCAGCGGCCTCCGCTTACGTCAAGATTGGCCCCGGTCACGTACGACGCGGCCGGTGAGAGCAACCAAAGGATCGTCTGCGCGACCTCTTCGGCCGTCCCGGCGCGGCGCATGGGGACGCCCGGCACCATCCGCGCCAAGCGGCCGGGATCGCCGGTCGCGGCATGGATTTCGGTCTCGATCAGCCCCGGCGAGACCGCGTTCACCCGGATCCCTTCGCTTGCCACTTCGCGGGCCAAGCCGACCGTCAGCGAGTCGACGGCGCCTTTGCTCGCGGCATAATGAACGTAGTCGCCGGGACCGCCGAGGCGCGCGGCGACCGACGAGACGTTGACGATCGCGCCGCCGGCTCCGCCGTGCGCGGTCGACATACGCCGCACGGCCTCGCGCGCGCACAGCAGCGTGCCGATCACGTTGACCGCGAACACGCGCTCGAGCATCGCGGCATCGACCGCCTCGACCCGGCGCAGTGGGCCGGTGATCCCCGCGTTGTTGACCAGCCCGGCGAGCGGGCCGAGCTCGGCCTCGGCCGCGTCGAACGCGCGCACGATATCGTCTTCGACCGCGACGTCGGCGCGCACCGCGAACGCGCGGCCGCCGCCGGCGCCGATATCCGTCGCCAGCGATTCGGCCGCCGCGGCGTCCTGCACGTAGGTAAAGGCCACCGGATAACCGGCACCCGCGGCCAGCCGCACGACCGCCGCGCCGATGCCGCGGCTGCCGCCGGTGACCAGCAGCATCCCCTCAGCGCGCGATGGATTCAACGTAGGCCAGTTTGCGGTCGAGGGCCAAGAGCGCGTGATCCCAGGTGTAGCGCGCCGCGGTCTCGGCGCCGTTGGCGCGCAGCTCGACGCCCAAGTTCGGATCGGCGAACAGTGCGCTCAGGTAGGTCGCGAGTTCGCGGCCGTCACCGGTATCGCAGACGATCGCGTTGACGAACGGTTCGGCGTACTCTTCGCCCGTGGCGCCGCAGACGGCGATCCCGCCGGCCGCCATGACCTCGAGGCCGACCAGCCCGAACGGCTCTTTGCCGCTGTTGGCGAGCACCGCATCGGCGGCGGCGTAGAGTGCGTAGAGCGTCGCTTCTTCAAGGAAGGCGCGCACGTGCACGACCGGCGCCTCGACCGCGGCGAGCAGGCGCACGAATTCGCGCCAGTCGGTCCCTTCGTAGGCCAAGCGCTCGACGGTGAGCTGCCGTTCGCGCGCCCGGCCCATCACGACGTCGCCGTAGGGTTCGCGGCCGCCGCGCGCGATCAGCCGTGCATCGATGCCCTCGGCTCGCAGTAGGGCCAGCGCGTCGATCGCCTGGAGCCAGTTCTTGTCGGGATCGAACCGGCCGACCTTGACGCACGTCGGACGCTCGCCGAACGCGGCGCGCAGCGCCGCGGTGCGCTCGAGGTCGGCACCGTCGAGCAGTTGGCGATCCAGACCGTTGGGAATGACCAGGGCGTGAACGTTCCAGCGCGACAGTTCGAACTTCATGTACTTGCTGACGCACGTGACGGCTGCAGCGCGCGTCAGCGTCGGCCAATGGATCTTGTCGAACCCGTAGGTATTATTCGCGTTCCAGAGCAGCGTCATCGCTGCGCCCACGCCGCGCTCGCGCGTCAGGCGATCCAGCGCGATCGCGACGTTCGCGGTCTGCCACTCCTCGCAGATGACCAGCACGCGTTCGCCGGCGGCCTGCGCCGGGACGATCAGCTCGTCGACGATCCAGGGCGGCAGGCTCTTCTCCCAGTCGTGGACCTTGGCCGCCTCGCCGTCATACACGTTGCGCGGGTGCTGCGAGGACACCCACTGCGACCAGCGGCGCAGCGTGACGCCCGGATCGCCGGGTTCGATCGCCTCCGCGTGCGGATCGCCGACGAAGAAGAGCTGCACGTCGTGACCCGCCGCGCCGAGCGCGCGCGCGTATTGGGTAACGCGAGTCGCTAAGCCGCCGATCGACGCATAGCGGTCGGGGCCTTCGAACGAGAGGATCGCGACGTGGTGCGGAATCATCGCGGTTCCTTTACGCGGACGCGAGCTGGCGCAGCACGAACTGCAGGATGCCGCCGTGCCGGTAGTACTCCGCTTCATCCGGCGTGTCGATCCGGACCAGCGCCGGGAACGTCGTCGCGCGAGTTTCACCGGACGCGGTGACGTTCACCGTCATCCCCGGTACGAGTTCGGCGGCGACGCCCTCGATCGCGTAGGTCTCCTCGCCGGTGAGCCCGAGCGACTCGCGCGTCGCACCGTCGGCGTACTGCAGCGGCAGAATTCCCATGCCGATCAGGTTCGAGCGGTGGATGCGCTCGAACGATTCCGCGATCACCGCCTTGATGCCCAGCAGCGCCGGCCCCTTGGCCGCCCAGTCGCGTGAGGAACCGCTGCCGTACTCTTTGCCGGCCAGGACGATAAGCGGCACGCCCGCCGCGCGATACTTCTCCGAGGCATCGAAGATCGTCATCGCTTCGCCGCCGGGGAAGTACCGCGTCACGCCGCCCTCGACGCCCGGCACGAGCGCGTTACGCAGGCGAATGTTGGCGAACGTTCCGCGCACCATCACTTCGTGATTGCCGCGGCGGGCGCCGTACGAGTTGAAGTCGGCCGGCGCGATGCCGCGCGCGATCAGATACTGCGCGGCGGGTGAGGTCCGCGCGATGTTCCCGGCCGGCGAGATGTGGTCGGTGGTCACCGAGTCACCGAGCACGGCTAAGACACGCGCGCCGTGCACGTCGGAGGTCGGCTGCGGCTGGGCCGGCATCCCGTCGAAGTACGGCGGCCGTTTGACGTACTCGGAGCTCTCGTCCCAGGCATACCGTTCACCGGCCGGAACCTGCATCGCCGACCAGCGCGCGTCGCCGCTGAACACGTCGGCGTAGCGGCTGCGGAACATGCCGTCGTCGAGCGACGCGACCATCGCCTTCTCGACCTCGTCGCTGCTCGGCCACAGATCCTTGAGGAAGACGTCCTCGCCGGTCGGCGTGCGGCCCAACGGTTCGGTGGTCAGGTCGACGTCCATCCGGCCGGCCAGCGCGTAGGCGACGACCAGCGGCGGCGAAGCCAAGTAATTCGCGCGCACCTGCGGATGGATGCGTCCTTCGAAGTTGCGGTTGCCGCTGAGCACCGCGGCCACGATCATGTCGTGCTCGGCGACCGCGTGCGCGACGTCCTCGCCGAGCGGACCGGAATTTCCGATGCAGGTCGTGCAGCCGTAGCCGACCAGATTGAAGCCGAGCTGGTCGAGAAACGGGGTCAGCCCCGCTTTGGCGAGATAGTCGGTCACCACTTTGGAGCCCGGCGCGAGCGAGGTCTTCACCCACGGTGCCGCGCTAAGCCCTTTCTGGACCGCCTTCTTCGCCACCAAACCGGCCGCGATCATCAGGGCCGGGTTCGAGGTGTTCGTGCACGACGTGATCGCTGCGATCACCACCGCCCCGTCGGAGAGCAGCGTGCGGGGCTGCGCGGCGACGGCCGTGCCGCCGCCTTCGGACTCGAAGCGTCCGACCTGCTTGCCGTTGCTGCCGCGCGCTCTCTGCCACTCTTCCAGCGCGACGGCGAAGCTTTCTTTGACGCCGCTGAGCGGTACGCGGTCTTGCGGACGCCGCGGGCCGGCGAGGTTCGGCACGACCTGCGCGAGATCGAGCTCCAGCGTGTCGGTGAAGCGCGGCTCGGGCGACATGTCGGTGCGGAACATCCCCTGCGCCTTCGCGTAGGCCTCCACGAGGTCGATTTGCTCCTCGCTGCGACCCGTCAGGCGAAGGTACTGCAGCGTGAGGCCGTCGATCGGGAAGATCGCTACCGTCGAGCCGTATTCGGGCGACATGTTGC
>PMOG01000041.1 GCA_003161555.1 Vulcanimicrobiota bacterium
CTCGAGAACATGCCCAAGCGTCAGGCGCTCGCGGAGATGACCGATTGGCAGACGCTGCCCAAGGTCTTCATCGGCGGCCAGTTCTTCGGCGACACCGACATAATGGGACCGATGGCCGAAAAGGGCGAGCTGACGACGCTGCTCGAGAAGACCTTCGCCGGATCCGGGGTCTCCCCGACCATCCAGCTGCGCTGAACGCGGTTGTTCGAGCCGTACGAACCGGGGGGCGGAGCCGCATGGCTCCGCTCTTTTCGTTTCGCGCTCGAGGTGCGGCCGCGCTTCTGCGAGACCGACGCGCTGGGTCACGTCAGCAACGTGATCTATCCGACGTACTGGGAGCTGGCGCGGCTGCGCATGTTCGCAGCCATCGGAGAGGCCGACGACGCACCGAAGCGTACGTTCCCGTTTCAGCACATGGCGGTCGAAATCACGACCCGCATGCTGCGGCCGTGCTTCTATGACGAGGAACTGCTCGTGCACGCCCGGGCGGTAAGCCTCGGGCGCACGAGCATGGTGATGGAACACGCCCTCTCGAGCGCAGAAACGGACGAGATTCGTGCGCTGGGCCGGATCGTGATCGTCGCCAGCGACGGCGAGTCGGCGATTCCGTGGACGCCCGGCCAGCGGGCCAAACTCGAAGCCTTCGAAGGGCGAACTTTTTAGCCGTCCCGCGCGAGGAAATCGGTTCTTCCGCTCGGTAGACCGGCCGCGCTCGGGGAGACCTGGCTCGACCGCGCGGTCAAACTCGGCATCACCGATAACGATACCGACGAGCCGCCGTGACACCGCGCGTAACAGCTAATCCCGGCGACGATTTTTCGCGCGCCTGCGACGCCGCTTCGCTCGCCGGCAGTCATGCATCCTAAGGACCCCTACTATTACGAAGTCGAGGTGACGCTGGAGGACCTGTTGCCCGAAATCCGACCCAGTGTAGGACCCTTTCCGACTGACTTCGCGGAAATCGGGGTGGACGTGCATTTACGCGGCAGGAGGTACTACGCGTTTCTCGCTCCGGGTAAGCCTCGCCGGTGGCCCGGCGAGACATTCATAGGACTTCTTTTGCTTGACAGTACGGCGCCGAGACTCACTGGCTTAGAAGATCTGGAATTGTACGTTGCAAATTCGAAGATCGGAACCGCGCGCATTCTTCAGCGCATTGAAAGAAAGTGGCCCTACGGCGGCACGGGGCCCTGAAGATGACTTCGCGCAACTCGTAGATTAGCGGGCTCTCGTTCTTTTTTTGGCGAAGCGGCGCGCGTGGCGCGGTATTGGCTGTTCAAGACGGAGCCGGAGGCGTTTTCGATCGGCGACCTCGAGCGGGTGAAGCGTGAGGAGTGGTCGGGCGTGCGCAGCTTTCAGGCGCGCAACATCATGCGCGAGATGAAGGCCGGCGATCTGGGCTTCTTCTACCATTCGAGCATCTCGCCGCCGGGGATCGTCGGCATCTGCAAGGTCGTCGCCGAAGCGCACCCCGACTCGACCCAGTTCGATCGCAAAAGCGAGTACTACGACGGCAGCTCGAAGCGCAGCGAGCCCAAGTGGTGGTGCGTCGACGTCGGCTTCGTCGAAGCGTTCGCGCGCATGATCCCGCTCGACGAACTGCGGACCATTCCCGAACTCACCTACATGCCGCTGCTGCGGCGCGGTCAGCGCCTCTCGGTGCAGCCGGTGACCGAACACGAGTGGAAGCGCATCGTCGCGCTCCCGGGCGTCAGACGGCCTGGTACCGCTTGAGGAAGATCTGCTGGGTGTCGACCCGCGGCTCGCCCGGCAGCACGGCGCGACGCTCGTAGCTGCCGTCGGAGCGCAGGACGCGCGACTTGACGTTGTCGGCCAGGTAGACGTCGGCGATGTCATCGCAGATCGTGTCGCACAAGATCGGATCGAACACCGGCACGACGGTCTCGACGCGGCGGTCGAGGTTGCGCCCCATCCAGTCGGCGCTGCCGATGTAGATCTCCCGTTCGCCCGCGTTGGCGAAGATGAAGATCCGCGAGTGTTCGAGGAAGCGGCCGACGATGCTCCGCACGCGGATCGTTTCGCTGACGCCGGGAATCCCGGGCCGCAGCACGCACATGCCGCGCACGACCAGCTCGATCGGCACACCGGCCTGTGAGGCGCGGTAGAGCGCCTGCACGATGCCGGCGTCGCTGATCGCATTCAGCTTGGCCACGATCCCGCTCGCACGGCCGGCTCGCGCGTGTTCGGTCTCGCGGTCGATCAGCGCCTCGAACCCGCTGCGCAGACCGTTGGGCGCCACCATCAGCTGTTCGTAGTCGTCGGCTTTCGAGAAGCCGGTCAGCGCATTGAACAGCTGGGTCGCGTCGGCGCCGAGCTCGGCGCGGCACGTGAACATGCTCAGGTCGGTGTAGATGCGGGCGGTCTTGTCGTTGTAGTTGCCGGTGCCGAAGTGCATGTACCGGTGGATGCCGTCGGGCTCGTTGCGCACGACCAGCGTCACCTTGGCATGCGTCTTGAGATCGGCCACGCCGTACACGACGTGGGCCCCGACGCGCTCCAGCGTGCGCGCCCAGTGGATATTGTTTTCTTCGTCGAAGCGGGCCTTGAGCTCGATCAGCGCGGCGACCTGCTTACCGTTCTCGGCCGCCGCGATCAGCGCTCCGACCACCGGCGAGTTGCCCGACGTCCGGTACAGCGTCTGCTTGATCGCGAGAACGTCGGGGTCGCTGGCCGCCTGCTGCACGAACTGCACGACCGGATCGAATGATTCGTATGGGTGGTGCAGCAGCAGATCGCCCTCGCGGATCACCG
>PMOG01000091.1:0-8464 GCA_003161555.1 Vulcanimicrobiota bacterium
CTATCATAGCGCGAGCGCCGCGCGGGCGGAACTGCTGCAT
This sequence comes from Vulcanimicrobiota bacterium, assembly GCA_003161555.1. Taxonomy (GTDB): domain Bacteria; phylum Vulcanimicrobiota; class Vulcanimicrobiia; order Vulcanimicrobiales; family Vulcanimicrobiaceae; genus Vulcanimicrobium; species Vulcanimicrobium vanleeuwenhoeki. The sequence continues at coordinate 41 of PMOG01000091.1, forward strand.
GGCCGCTTTCGCGCCGCGGGCTGGCGCACGGGAACGCTCGACGAGCGCGATGGCCGCGCGTCGCTCTTTCGCGCCTTCGGTCTGCCGGCATGACCTTTTCACATCCGTTCTGGCTGTTGCTCGGCGCGCTGCTGGGGGCCGGTTTCGCGATCGCGCTCGCGCGCGGATTGCGGCGCGGCCGGGCGGCGCTGCTCGCCTATAGCGACCTGCCGTTTCTGGTCGCGGCGACCGGCGCGCGCTTCGATCCGGCGCGCGCGATCGGCATCGTCACCGTACTCGCGCTGTTCGGCCTGGCGGTCGCGCTGGCCGGGCCGCGGGCGACGATCGCGATGCCGGTGCACGGAACCGTGATCCTGTGCGTCGACACGTCCGGATCGATGCGTGCGACCGACGTTACGCCGAGCCGTGCCGAAGCCGCGACGGCCGCAGTCCGGACCTTCATCGACGCCGTTGGGGAGGGCACGCGCGTCGGCGTCGTCGCCTTTGCGGGCGCGGCGGGCGTGGTCGCCGCACCGACGGCCGACAAGGATGCGCTGCGCGACGCGCTGGCGCGTATTCCGCCGCCCAACGGCGGGACCGCGATCGGCGATGCGGTGGCAGCCGCAGCTGGTCAGTTGCCGAGCGGCGGCCGGCGTNNATCGTGCTGATCACCGACGGCGTCAACAATTCAGGTGCCGATCCGCTGGCCGTGGCGCCGCAGCTCGGCGCGAACGGCGTCGAAATCGATACGATCGGCATCGGAACCAACGACAGCGGCCAACTGATTCCGGGCACCGGCGAAGAGGCGTCGCTCGACGAGGAGGCGCTGCGCGAAATCGCGCACGACGCGCACGGTACGTACGCGCGTGCCGCCGATGCCGGCTCGCTGCGCGGGCGCCTCGATGCGCTCGCGCAAACGACGACCCGTGAGCAGAAGAAGGTCGACCTCGCCCTCCCCTTCGCCGTCGTCGCCGGCGCGATTCTTCTCGCCGCCGTCGCGGCCGGCATGCTCGCGGGACGCTTCCCCTAAATGAGCACTCGGATGAAGACGCGGCCATGAACGACGATCTCGGTAGCCGCCGGCGGGACTACGAACCCGGCAGCCTGGACGAAGCTGCGCTAGCTGCCGATCCCTTCGTGCAGTTCGGCAGCTGGCTTGACGAAGCGCTCGCCTCGGCGCGAATCGTGGAGGCCAATGCCATGAGCCTCAGTACCATCGGCGACGACGGCCGGCCCTCGGCACGGATGGTCTTGCTGCGCGGCTGGGACGCGCGAGGTTTCGTGTTCTACACCAACTACGAGAGCCGCAAAGGGCACGACCTCGCCGTCCACCCGGACGCAGCGCTGCTCTTCTGGTGGGCGGAGCTGCAGCGACAGATCCGGATCGAGGGCAGCATCGAGCGCGTCAGCGCTGCGGAGAGCGACGCCTATTTCGCCGGCCGTCCGCGCGGCCATCGTCTGAACGCCTGGGCCTCACCGCAGAGCCAGGTCGTCGACGCGGCACAACTCGACGCGGCGGTGTCCGCCGCCGCCGAGCGCTACCCCGGCGATGTCCCGCGGCCGCCGCACTGGGGCGGCTACCGCGTCATCCCCGACCGGTTCGAATTCTGGCAGGGGCGGCCCGACCGCATGCACGACCGCTTTGCGTTCCTGCGGGCGGCAACCGGCTGGATAACCGTGCGCCTTGCACCTTGAGCGGTTGACGCGGCGCCGCACAGCGTGGTATGGTCGCCGCACTCATGACGATTGCCTCGTGTCGGTTCGCGATGTGCATGTGCCTCTCTCCTGGCGGGAGTCGGCTCGGATCGGCATGACCTGATCGCGTAGAACACGCGCAACCATGCAGAGCCCCGCCGACGGCAGGGGCTCTTTTGTTTTCATCCGCTTTCCCATCGCATCCGGAGGCGTTCCCGTGGCAACCGTTTCCCGTTCCAACTTCTTAGCGCTGACCGGCGGCGCAGCGTTCGCCGCCGGCCTGCCGCGCGTCGCTCGCGCAGCGTCGCTCGAACGCATCGGCGTCGACTATGCCTACTACAATCCGCCCAGTTTGGTCCTTAAGCAGAAGGGCTGGCTCGACGAAACGCTCGCCAAGCGCGGCGTCGCCGTCGACTGGGTGCTCTCGCTCGGGTCGAACAAGGCCAACGGCTTCCTGGCCGCCGGCGCCGTGCAGTTCGGTTCGACGGCCGGCAGCGCGGCCTTTCTGGCGCGCGCGAACGGAACGCCGATCAAGACGGTCTTTCTGTACTCGCGCCCGGAGTGGACTGCGCTCGTGGTCGGCAAGGATTCGCCCCTGGCGAAGCTCGCCGATTTGAAGGGGAAGAAGATCGCCGCGACGCGCGGGACCGATCCGTGGTTCTTCCTGCTGCGTGCGCTGCGCACGGTCGGACTCGAACAAAGCGATATCGAGCTGGTCGATCTGCAGCATCCTGACGGGCGCACGGCGCTGGAGCGCGGGCAAGTCGATGCCTGGGCCGGCCTCGATCCGCACATGGCCGCCTCGCAGCTCGAAGCGGGTTCGCGTTTGCTCTATCGGAACGTGGCTTTCAACACCTACGGCGCGTTGAACGCGCGCGAGGACTTCTTGGCCGCGCACGGCGACGTGGCGTCGATCGTGCTGCGCGCATACGAACGCGCCCGGCAGTACGCCGCCGCGCACGTCGATGAAACCGCAGCCTTGCTCGCCGATGCATCCCATTTGGAACGCCGGGTTGCGGAATTGCAGCTGCGCGAGCGCACGACGTATCCCGGCGACGGCGTTCCGGATGCGGGCTACCACGATGCGATCGCCGGCGTGGTCGGCATCGTGCGGTCCGAAAAGCTGGCGCGTCCCGACGCCGATCTCGACGGGGCGATCGCGACCTTGGTCGATCCCCAAGCCGCCCGAACGGCACTGCGTGGGTAGATTCGTCCTTCCGCTGGGGTTGCTCGTGCTCTGGTGGGCCGCGACCGCGAGCGGTGCGGTGAAGTCGTATCAACTGGCCGGGCCGCGGGACGTCGTGCGCGAGCTCGGCGACCTCGCGCAGAGCGGCGTGCTCTGGCACGACCTTGGCGCCAGCGTCACCCGCGTGGCGTGCGGGTTTGCGATCGCGTTCGCACTTGCGCTTCTGCTGGGTTCGATCGTCGGTGGTTCGCGGCGCGCCGAGCGCGCGCTCGACCCCACCCTGCAAGCAGTGCGCGCCGTCCCATCGCTGGCCTGGGTGCCGCTGATTCTGCTGTGGCTCGGCATCGGCGAGACGGCGAAGATCACGCTGGTCGCGATCGGCGCCTTCTTCCCGATCTACGTCGCGCTGGTGGCCGGGATCCGCGGCGTCGACCGCAAGCTGGTCGAGGTCGGAACGTCGTTCGGACTCTCGCGCTTCGCGCTGGTCAGCCGCGTGCTGGTGCCGGCGACCCTGCCGCAGCTGCTGGTCGGCGCGCGCATCGGACTCACGCAAGCGTGGCTGTTCGTGGTCGCCGCCGAACTGCTGGCGGCAACGAGCGGACTCGGGTTTCTGTTGACCGACGGGCAGCAGACCGCGCGGACCGATGAGATCCTGGTCGCGATCCTGCTGTTCGCCGCCTGCGGCAAGCTATCGGAAAGCGCGATGCGCGCACTCGAACGGCGCCTGGTCGGCTGGACCGACACGGTACCCGTTTGATGAGCCGTCAGCCCACGGCGAACGAGGCGGCCCGCATCCGTCGTCTGCGCAAGAGCTTCGGTTCGCACCTTGTCTTCGATGCGCTCGATCTCGACGTCGCGCGCGGCGAGCGGGTCGCGATCCTCGGTGTCAGCGGCTGCGGCAAGTCGACCCTGCTGCGCTGCATCGCCGGCCTCGAGCGCCCCGACGACGGGACGATCGTCACCGCCGGGGAGATCGGCATCGTCTTCCAGGAACCGCGGCTGTTTCCGTGGCTCGACGTCCGGCGCAATGTGGCCTTCGCGGCCCGTAACGACGCCGAACGGGCGCGCGTCGACAACGTGCTCGCGCTGGTCGGCATGCTCCACGTCGGCGACCGGCTGCCCAAAGCGCTCTCCGGAGGGATGGCGCAGCGCGTCGCGCTGGCGCGTTCGCTGGTGCGCGATCCGGCGCTGCTGCTGCTCGACGAACCCTTCGCGGCGCTCGACGCGCTGCGGCGGATCGAGCTGCGCGCCGCCGTCCGCGAGATCCTCGAGTTCACCCGCGCTGCCGCGATCCTCGTAACGCACGATGTCGACGACGCGCTCGCGCTCGCCGACCGCGTCATCGTGCTGGCCGGTTCGCCGGCCGAGATCGTCTTCAGCGGCACGGTCGGCGAGAACGCAACCCGCACGGCCGTCCTCGCCGCACTCGGCGTCAGCGACCAAGGCCTCCACGCCCGCCGCGCAAGCGCAAGCTAACGACCTTCCGGCGGGATCGGTGAGGGACAGACCGCGGTCCGGCGGCTGACGGCGTGCCATACAGGTGGCACCTCGGGTGGGCACGATCAGCCGGTGCTGATCGTGCAGATCACAGACACCCACATCCGCCGCAAGGGCGACCTCCTTCATCATATGGTGCGGACGGGACGGGAGCTGCGGCGCTGCATCGCGGCGATCAACGCCTTACCGGCGAAGCCGGCGTTCGTCGTGGCGACCGGCGATCTGGTCGACCGCGGCAAGACCAAAGAGTACCGCCGCCTGCACAAGATCCTGGCCGGGCTGATGGCGCCGTGCTTTCTGCTGCCGGGAAATCACGACGACCGCGACGGTCTGCGCGACGCGTTTCCCGAGCATCGCTATCTTCCGACGGACGGCCCGCTCTGTTACGCGATCGAGACCCGGCCGGTGCGCCTGATCGCCCTCGATACGACTCGCGCCGGGAAGCCGGGTGGTGAACTCGACGGCCGCCGGCTCGAATGGCTCGACGATCGCCTGCTCGAGGCGCCCGCGACCCCGACGATCATCGCGATGCACCATCCGCCGTTCGCGACCGGGATCGGTCCGCTCGATTCACAGCCGCTCAAAGGGCGCGACGCGCTGGCCGAGGTGATCGCCGCGCACCCGCAGGTCGTGCGGCTGATCGCGGGTCACGTCCATCGTGACTTCGAAGCGCCCTTCGCCGGCACGGTCGCGTCGACCGCACCGAGCACCGCGCACCAGGTCGTAATCGATCGGGATGAAGATCGCGGTTGGACACTCCGCTTGGAGCGGCCCGCGTTTGCACTGCACCGCTGGACCGGGCGCAACCTGGTGACGACGGTGCATCGCGTCGCCGACGAACCGCTCTTGCGCGCCGTTTCCTAACGAAGTTTCACGCGCCACAGGCACAGCGTGCCGAGCCCGAATTCGACGATCACACAGACCAGCGCCAGCCGCGGTCCGAGCCCGGCGCGGCGCAGATCCGCCGCGCGCACCAGCGGTTCGGTGATCGCCGGCGCGGCAACTTGTGCGATTGCGGCGGCCAAGTTCCACACGCCCATCGCGGAGGCCAGCGCCGCGCGCGGAAGCACCGCGTACGCGATCGCCCAGTCTGCAGTAAAGAACGCACCCCAAGCCGCGCCCGCGCCGAGCGCGCAGACGATCGCGATCGGAAAGCTGGGCGCCGCCGCGAACACGCCGACCGCGAGCGCGATCGCGGCCGCCGCGATGCTGACCACCACGCGCTTATCGATCCGATCGGCGGGCGCGCCGGCCAGCGCGGCGCCGCCAACCCCCGCAATCGTGAAGACCAAGAACAGGATCCCCGTCGCCGAACGCGCGTCGACGATGCCCAGCGACTCGCGCACGAAGAAGAACAGAAATCCGAACAAGGTGTAGAACCCGACGTTGATCAGCCCGCGCGAGACGATCACCGTCCAGGCATCGGAACTCAAAAGCAGCGGGGCACGCACGTAGGGCACCGGCGCGCGGGTTGCGACGTAGCTGTCGGTCAGCCACCAGCCCGCGATCAAGCATACCGCCAGCGCTACGCCGAGCGCCGCTCCGTGCAGAACGATCGTGAGCACGAGGCCGGTCACGCTGCCGGCGAACTGGTTGATGCTCATCCAGCCCGACGCCCGGCCGACGTGCGATGCCGCGACGTAGTCGCCGACGATCGCCTGGTACGGGCCGCCGGCGACGTTCATCCCGACTTGCAGCGCGAGCAGCGCGACCCACAGCCATCCGATCGAGGGCACAGCGGTAACCGCGATCAAGCCTGGTACCGCGACCAGGACACCGGCGCGATAGAATGCGCGCCGATCGCCCGAACGCGAACGGAAGCGGTCCGACAGCAACCCGGCCGCGATTTGGATGACCGCTGCGAGTCCCGCGCCGATCGCCGCCATCAGCGCGTAGTCACGCACGGGCTGCGCGGAGAGCGCGCTGACACGATCCTGGAGGATCACGCCCAGCACCGACGTCCAGACGACTTGGATCCCGAACCAGAAGGCTCCTAAGCGCGCAGGCTGCATGCGGTACGATAGTCTTCGACGGTATCGACGTCGTAGCAAAGTCCGGGGTCGCAGTCGCGGACCGCGGCGACCGGCAGCCGCAGTGCGCGCGCGCCGAACGCTTCGATGTCGGAAACGGCCAAGCGACGCGTCACGAAGCGGGCGCACAGCGCTGGGCCAAGCAGCCGCGCCAGCGCGAACAGACTCTTGCGCGCGTCGAAGAGCCGCACGGCGAGAGCGCGCGCGGGCGCCACGGCCTCCGGGGCCAGGATGAAGGCGCTGCCGTTGACGACGCGTTCTCCGCGCAGGGAGACCGCGTGGGGCGGAGCATCCGGAAAGCGCGCGCGGTAGCGCGGTTCGGATGCTAACGCCATCGACACCGCAAACGGCCGGCTGCGCTCGATGAAGTCGCGCAAGCCGCCGGCGGCAAGGAACGGCAAGTCCGAGCTAAGATAGATGAAGCGCTCGCCCGGCCACGCATCGAGCGCGCGCAGCACGTTGACGCCGCCGTCGGCCGCGGCTTCGATCACGCGCACCCCCGCGCCCCGCAGGTGGGCGCGCACCTCCGCACCTCCGACGACGGCGACCTCGCCGATTCCAGCCCCGGCGCAAGCGTCGAGGCCGGTGTCGAGCAGGGTGCGGCTCGCGAACGGAGCCAGCGCTTTGATCGTGGTGCCGATCTGGTTTGCGAACTCGCCGTCGACCGTTCCGCCGGCGGTAATAACGGCACGCACGCCGCACCCGTTCGGTGCGCGGGCGGCGCGAACCGTTTCGACCTCAGCGAACCCGGATCAGCGCCATCATTCCTTGATCGCCGTGATCGAGGATGTGACAGTGATAGACGAAGGTTCCGCGCACGACCGGGTTCCGGAAGTCGAGCGTGAGCACCGCGCTGCCGGGGACGGTTCCCCCGCCGGGACGCACTCGGCGGGGCGGAACGTTGACGGTGTCGGCCCACATGCGCTCCGCGACCGGCACGCCGTCGACGGCTTCGGTGACGAAGTGAACCTGGTGGATGTGGAAGTCGTGCACCTCGTCGGTGTCGTTGACGACGGTCCAGCGCTCGACCGTACCGGCGCGCGCCACGATCGCGGGCGGTCCCCGCATATCGGCCATCGTGAAAGCCTTTCCGTTGATGTAGAAGCCGCGATCGTCTTCGGTGAAACGAATCGTCCGCCGAACCGCCGGCGCCGGGAACGGCCGTCCGAACCAATTGCGCGGCAACGGTGCGCCGACGCGAACGGCGCGCTTCGGCTCGATCGAAGCCCCGAGCGGGCGCCGAGCCGTGCCGGAGACGCCGGCCGGATCGACGAGATCGGCCAACACGACGGACGGATCGGCATCGCCGGCACTGCCCGTATCGACGCATGCCGAACGCAGGACGGTTGGATGCGCGAGCCCTTGCACGACGAATTCCGCCCGAGCGGCCGGCGGCAGCAGAAGATGCGATTCCCGTCGCACCGGCGGCGCGCCGGGCAGCGCATCGAGCGGCACGCCGTCGCGCGCGACGAGCATCAGCTGCTCGCCAGGAATCGAAAGATCGAAGTACCGGCCGCCCGAGGCGTTGACGACGCGGAAGAATTGCCGTTCGCCCGGCCGGATCCCGATCTGCGCCCGCGGCTGGCCGTTTAGGGTCGGGACCAGACCGGACTCGGCGCGACAGCGCTTGCCGCCGCCCGAGCGGCGCACCGCCGTCGCGCCGGATGACGCGCTCGACATCCCGCTCATCGGCATGTCCTCGTTCGCCGCGCCCGGACCCGTCGGAACGTCGCGCAGCAGGATGATGCGCTCGCGCATCGCTGCGAGCGCGGGGAGATGCTGCTGCAGGCCCTCGACGACGAGTGCGCCCGACATCCCGCCGGTCACGTCGGCGTAGGATTCCCCGTGCACGTGCGGGTGATACCAGTAGAGTCCCGGTTCGTGATCGGCCGGAATGCGCACACGATAGTGCAAGACCCCGCCGTACTGCGCCAGCGTCGTCAGGACGTCGTCCCCGGGCGCCGACGGCGAAACCTCGAGCCCGTGAAAATGGATGTTGACCGCGTTCGTGCGTCCGTTCGCCGGCCGGGCCTCGTT
>PMOG01000091.1:8503-8892 GCA_003161555.1 Vulcanimicrobiota bacterium
GCTGCGCCGTCGCGGCCGGCGCCGCTAGCGCGCATGCGAGCGCGGCCAACGCCGGCAGCCGGATCCACGCGAGCGTCATCGAACGCCGCTTCGCGTGCGGCGCCGCTATCTCCCCATAACCTGCCCTTAACAGTGACGTGGTGTGTTCAAGGGGTCCCTGCGCGGCACCGGAACAAACACGGTGCCGCAACGTCGCTTTTATTCTCGGAGGTCACCACGAACGTGAACCGTTACGCTCGCAGCGCCGCAGCACGCGCGGCCGCGCTCCTGATGTGCGCCGCCGCAATCGCCGGCGTAACCGTCGGAATGCCGCGCCTCTCGGCGACGGCTCAAGCGTCCGCGGTGCAGCCGACGAGCAAGATCAAGCACATCGTCGTGATCTATCAGGA
>PMOG01000275.1 GCA_003161555.1 Vulcanimicrobiota bacterium
CGCCGGCGCGCTCGAGGCCGAGCGCTCGGTACTCACGCAGCTGCTCGTCGTCCGCGAACAGTTCGCTCAGCGCGCGCGTCCAGGCTTTGGCTTGGAGTGGTTTGTCGACCCAGGCCACCGCGTTCTCGCCGACTTCGGGCAGCGCGCCGGCGTGCGCGGCAAGCACCGGCGTGCCGCACGCCATCGCCTCGAGCAGCGGCAGCCCGAAGCCTTCATACGTCGACGGAACCGCGACCGCGGTTGCGCCGCGATACAGATCCGCCAGCGTTGCGTCGTCGCGGGCATCGATGACCATCGCGTTGTCCGGCATCGTCGGTGGCCGGCGCGTGAACACCAGCGTGACCTGCCCGCGCGGAAAGGCCTGCGCGAATCCGGCGATGAGCGTGTTCGTATTCTTGCGCTCGTCGTGCGCGCCGACGTGCAGCAGGTAGCGATGATTGCGCAGCCGCGCCGGGAGCGAGGCCGCCGGCCCGGGATGGAAGACCGCGTCAACGCCGAGCGGCGTGACGACGATGCGCGACCGCTCGACGCCCAGCCAGTGGTGCACTTCCGCTGCGGTGAACTGCGATTGCACCAGAATGCGCCGCGCCGTCGCCGCCGTTTTCAGGAATGGCGTCTGCTCGACCGCGCGGGTCCGCAGGTCGCGCGACGGGAACTCGAACGGAGCCGCGTCGTGCACGGTCGCCACCGACGGTGCTTCGCTGCGTAGGAAAGTGCCGTTCCACGGGAACCAGATCACGTCGGCGCTGCCCGGGACGCGCTGCGCGATGGTGAACGTGTCGGAGGCGAGGGCGCGCGCCATTGCACCGCGGTTCGGGAACCAATCGCGCACGATGAACGTCCAGCGAAACGACGGTTCCCGCAGCGCGCGCCGCAGCACCGCGCGCGCGTAGCGGCCGATACCGCGGTCGTCGCGGGCGAGGTTGTGCGCATCGACCGCGACGTGGACGCTCATCGGCCTGGTGGGAGGGGCAAACGCATTGTGGTAGCCGGCGATTCACCGGAACGGGTGCCGGCGACTGCTGCGATCACCGCGTCGACGAAGGGTGCCAGGCGATAGCGCTCGGCGTCGCGGCGCGCGCGCGCACCCATCGTCGCGCGCAGTCCGTCGTCGCCGAGCAGGCGCGCGATCGAACGGCCGAGCCCGCGTTCGTCGGCGCGGGGTACGGAGAGTCCGTTCTCGCCGTCGCTGAGCCACGAACGAATACCGCCGACGTCGTAGGCGACGACCGGGCGCGCGCGGGCGAACGCCTCGATCCCGATCATGCCGAACGGCTCCGCCCACAGCGACGGCACGGCGACCAGCGCGGCGTCGTCGATTGCGCGCCGCACGTCGGCGGGGTTCATCGCGCCCGGAAGGTCGAGCGCGACGCCGCTGGCCGCGGCTTCGGCGGCGGCGCCGGCCCGCTCGGGGCCCTCCCCGATCGCGCGCACAGCCGGCCGTTCGCCGGGTGAGATCGTCGCGACGGCCCGCACCAGCGAGCGCAGGCCCTTCTGCGGGACGATCCGGCCGGCGAACAGGACGCCCCCTGAAACCGCGCTCGTTACGCCGTCGGTATAGGCGTCGTCGGGAAGCGGCGAGGCCAGTTGCCGGATGCGTTCGCGCGGAATGCCGCTCGCCCGCGCGCGTTCGGCCATATACGCCGATCCGACGACGACCACGTCGGCGGCGGCGATCGCATCGCGCAGCCGCATGCGTCGCCGGATGAGCGCCGCGCTGCGCGGCCGCGGACCATAGGCGCAGCCGTCGGTGAGCGCATGGAACGCGCACGGCGCCCCGAGCGGCGCCGTGCAGTTGAGTTCAGTGCGCGGGAACACGCGATCGCCGTTGGGACAAAACGGCCGGTGGTCGTGCACGTGGTAGCCGAAGCGCGGCGCCAAACGCAGCGCTTCGAGGACCCCCGCATCCATGACGTTGTGGGCGGCGACGGCGTCATACGGCGCGCTGCGCAGAATGGCGGCGACCGCCGCTGCGCTGGCCGGATCGGGCGCATGGTGCTCGTCGCGCCAGTCGATCTGCTCCGCCGTTACTCCGGCCGGCACGGCATCGAGGATGCGCGCCAGCACGTGGATCGCGATGCCGCGCGCCGCAAGACCGCCCAGCAGCACCTCGAGGAAGCGCTCCATCCCGCCCTCGGCGCCCAGGCGCTCGGCAACAACCAGTAAGCGTTTCATCGCTCGGATTTCGAAGGCCGAGCGAACGCCGCGCGAAGGACGCCGGTCACCGCGTTTTCGGGCACTCCGGCAGGTCCGTGTAACCGCGCGCGTCGGTGTGCGCGAGGATGTACTGAATGAGCGCCGGATACGTCGAGCGATCGGCACCGGGCGGCGGCGGCTGCAAGGTCGTCTCGTAATTCGGATTCTTCAAGTTGGTCTCCGACCACGGGTCGGTGTGCTCGCCGTCGGGATACACCCAGGGATACGGAAAGCGCGCCTTCTCTTGATGGCCGTCTGGGAACGTGACCGTCGCCTGAACGGGTTCGTACGCGGTCCCTTTGTCGTAGTGCGGCGAGTTGTACGGAAGAAATTCGACCACACCGCACGGGGCGTTGGCGTTCACCGCGCCGTTCCCGTTCCCGCTTTCGCCCGCACCCTTGCCGCTCAGACCCCCTCCCACCCCGGGGAGGTCGCCTTCACCGGTGCCGGCGGCACTGCCGTTGCCGCTGCCGGCCGCGCTGGGGTTCGCGTGCCTCCCGCGCGGTGCTTTTGGAGTCAGCTGCAGAGCGCCGCCGGCGCGATGTTTGGCGGGGCGGCCGTGCGCGCGCGCGGCGACTTGCGGCACCGGGCCCAAGGTGGCGCGCGGCGGCGGCGTGGCGACCGGAGCGGGCGGCGGCGTCGGTGCGGGCGTGGGAGTTGGACGCGCCGTTTCGATCGCGATGCGCGTCGCGACCGCCGTATCTTCACGGTCGCTCGGCGGAACCGGTCCACGCACCAAGCCGAGCAGAATCTCGTGCAGTGCGATGGCGAGCGCGAGCGCAACGATCATGCGCACGCGATAACGCCGAAAGTCGATCACCGGCGACGTTCTTCGCCGCACGCGCGCCTCAACCCGCGGCACCGGCGCGACAGAAAAAGAGCCACCCCGTAGGATGGCTCTGCCGCGTCACTCGTGGCCGGCGAGGTCAGTTCGACGGCGTGACGCCGTAGGTGCGGTAGTACCAGTTGTGATACTGCGCTTCACTCGGGTAGTAACCGTGGCGCTGATAGAAGTACGAGCGGTACGACGCCTGGCGCCGCGACTGTTCGCGATTTTCTTCGCGTTTTGCGCGCACTTTGTGATTGTAGTTCGTCACCAGAATCGCTGCGGCCGCGCCGCCGATCAGGATGTTGCGCGTACTAGCTGCGCCGTCGGCGAAGGCCGGTGCTACGGCGCCGAAGGTCATTGATGCGGCGAGGACTCCCGCCGCGAGCGTGCGTTTGGTCATGAGACCTTCCTTGTTCCCGCAAATGCGGGATGATTACACCCTGGGTCAACGCACGTAGGCGGTGCGGCGTTGCTCGGCGCAGGCGACCGCTCGCGAGCCACGAACCGGGCGAGCCGTGACCGACCAGCTCACACCCCTGATCCGGGCGATCCCGGACTTTCCGATTCCCGGCATCCTCTTTCGCGATATCACGCCGCTGCTGAGCGATCCCGACGGGTTCCGTGCCACGATCGACCTGTTCGTCGATCGCTTTCGTGACGCGAAGGTCGACGCGGTCGTCGGCATCGAGGCGCGCGGCTATATGATCGGCGCGCCGATCGCATACCAGCTGGGCGCCGGCTTCGTTCCGGTGCGCAAGCCCGGCAAGCTCCCGGGCGAAAAGTTCAGCGAAGAATACGCGCTCGAGTACGGCACCAACACGCTCGAAATCCACGCCGACGCGGTCGGTCACGGCCACCGCGTGCTGGTCGTCGACGATCTGCTCGCGACCGGAGGAACGATCGCAGCGACCCTGCGGCTGCTCAAGCGGCTCGGGGCAAACGTGGTCGGGGTCGCCGTGTTGATCGAACTCGAAGCGCTGGCGGGCCGCGCCGCGCTTCCGGGCGTCGACGTCACCAGCATGATCCGCTACTGAGGGCCTGCTCTCGATGCGTCCTCGCGGCGCCGGTACCAACGGTTGAGACCGTCAAAGGTGAGAAAATCGTAGCCCTGCGCCTGGATGTACGGATCCCAGGTGGCCCAAGCCGGCGTCTCGGTTAGGGGTTCGACCGCCTCGACGACGAGGATTCGGGGACGGAACGCCGTCCAATCGCCGCCGCGAAGCACGCGCTCTTCCCAGCCCTCGACGTCGATTTTGAGGAAATCGATCTCGGTCGCCGGCGGGATGTGCCGGCGACAGACCTCGGCCAGCGTCGTCACCTCGACGCTGAGCTCGGCGACGTCCGCCCCCTCGGGCGCGTTCTCGCGCGCCCAGGCTTGCGCGTAGTCGGCGAAGGGCGCCACGAAGGTCGAGAGCCCGGTCTGCCCGATCAAGATCAGGGACTGCGTGCCGGCCTCGTCGCCCAGCGCCAGCTGGAGGTTGACGTCGCGCGGCCGTGCGGCAACCAGCCGGCCGAAGTACTCCGGGTGCGGCTCGACGTTGATTCCCCGCCAGCCGCGGTCGTAGAAGTGCTTGGTCACCGAGTCTTTGACCGGGTCCCAGGCCCCGATGTCGATGTAGAAGCCGCGCCGGCGACGGCCAAAAAGCCGCGCCAGGGCGCGGTCCTCGCCACGCTGCCCGTGCCAGACGGGCCGCCGGAAGGGCCACACGCCGGTGAACTCTTTCGACATCGGAAGCGGTTTTGTATATGCTAGGAGCCACATCCTGATGACGATCGCCGACCTGGTAGCGAAAGTCCGCCAGTACGACCCGTCGCTCGACGGGGCGTGGCTCGAACGCGTGTACGAGGTCGCCGACCAGGCCCACCAGGGCCAGCACCGCGCCTCCGGCGAGTCGTACATCGCCCACCCCTTGGCGGTAGCCGACATCCTGGCCGACCTGGAGATGGATCAGGCGACGATTGCGGCCGCGCTCTTGCACGATGTCGTCGAAGACACCGTCCTCACCAATGAGGAAGTCTCGCGCGAGTTCGGTACCGAAATCGCCGCGCTGGTCGACGGCGTGACCAAATTGACCCGCATCCCGTACCAATCGAAGGAAGACGCGCAGGTCGAGAACCTGCGCAAAATGTTCCTGGCGATGGCGCGCGACATCCGGGTCATCATCATCAAGCTCGCCGACCGGCTGCANNCTGCACAACATGCGCACGCTGGCGAGTTTGCCGCCGGCCAAACAGCAGGCAATCGCGCAGGAGACGCTTGAGATCTACGCGCCGATCGCGCACCGGCTGGGGATTTGGCGCGTCAAATGGGACCTCGAAGATCTCGCGCTGCGGTTTCTCGATCCCGACGCGTATCGCGATATCGCGGAGCGGGTCGCCAAGAAGCGCAACGAGCGCGAGGCCGCGGTGGCGCAAGCGATCGACGACCTCAAAGTCGATTTTGCCAAAGTGGGACTCGAAGCCGACACGACCGGCCGGCCGAAGCACTTCTATTCGATCCACCGCAAGATGCTCAAGGGCCGCGACTTTTCGACCATTTACGATCTGACCGCGATCCGCGTCATCGTCGATTCGGTCAAGGACTGCTACGGCGCGCTGGGCGTTGTGCATGCGATGTGGAAGCCGCTGCCCGGGCGCTTCAAAGACTACATCGCGATGCC
>PMOG01000009.1 GCA_003161555.1 Vulcanimicrobiota bacterium
CGCTGCGCGAGCACACCAAGCTGAGGGACGGCGAGATTCGGACCCAGGTCGCGCACGCGCTCGAATCGGTCGGGCTCGCGCACACCGAGGACCGCTATCCCTCCGAGCTCTCGGGCGGGATGGTCAAGCGAGCTGGCTTCGCGCGCGCCGTGATCACCAATCCCGAAGCCGTCCTCTACGACGAGCCGACGACCGGCCTCGATCCGATCATCACCCACGTCCTGACCGATCTCATCATCCACCTGCGAGCACGGCTCAACGGCACGGCCGTCGTCGTCTCGCACGACCTCGAGAGCATCTACCTAATGGCGGATTACATCGCGATGCTCTTCGAGGGCGCAATCGTCGCCTACGGTACCGTCGACGAGATCCGGCGTTCGCCGAACCCGATCGTACAACAGTTCTTGCAAGGGAGTGAAGTCGGGCCGATCCCGATTTGAGACACATATGAACAGACAAGCTCTCGTCGGTCTCTTCACGATCTTTGCGCTCGTCGGGTTGTTCGCAATCTTCGTCGTGCTCGCGAACGTCGGACCCCAGGGCCGGTACAAGATCGGGGTCCATTTCAAGTCGGCGGCCGGACTGCATCGCGGCGCGCTGGTCTACGAAAGCGGGGTCGTGGTCGGCGTCGTCGATCAGACCAATCTCCTGCCCGACGATTTCACCGTCGAAGTGATCGTGGCCATCAACAACAACGTCGACGTCCCGCGCACCGCCAAATTCCTGATCCAGGCACCGCTGACGGGCGACTCGACGCTCGAGATCGTGCCGCTGCCGCCCTCGACGCGGCCCGGCTTCGCGGCCGCCACCAACGCGCCGGCGGCCGTCGCGGTGCTGCCGCGCACGATCCTGCCGTTGGACCAGCAGCCGCAGGGAACCAATCCGGCAACCATTCAGGACCTGCTCGATCAGGGCCAGGGTGAGGTTCGCCGGCTGGATGTCATGCTGTCGACGCTCGAGCGGCGGGAACCGGCGCTGCTGAACACCTTGCAAGCCGCACTCGACAACGCCAAAGAGCTCAGCGGGACCGCCAACGGTACCTTCAGCAAGCTTTCGCGGCGGATCGACACGCTGGCCGACACGCTGCAGCTCGCGCTCGAACGCGGCAGTGCCGACATCACCGACATCACCGGCAGCCTGGACAAAACCGTCAATCGGAACACGGGTCATTTCGACTCGATCATTGCCGCGCTCGATCGCTCGGCGCACGACCTCAACGTGACCGCCGACCACATCACGAGCCTCGCCACCGACCCGCAGCTGCGCGCGAACATCCTGCAGACGACGCAAAGCATCGCGCAGACGGCGTCGACCTTCGCATCGATTGCGGGCGACCTGCACAACGTCAGCAGCAACCCGCAGACGCAGGCCCAGCTGCGCGACACGATCGCGCAGGTCGATGCCGCCTCGCAGAAGGCCAACTCGATCTTCGCCAAGTTCGGTGGACGCTCGCACGTCTACGGCGTCGATGCGGGAGCGACCCCATACCCGGTTCCGGCTCCCGCCGCGGCGCCGGGGCGCCAGCAGGGACCAGGGCCGGTGCCGTATCCCAGCGCTGCGCCGGGCTCGCCGCGTGGCGCGGCACCCGGCGCGTCGGCCACGGCGAATCCGAGCACGGTGCAGGCGGACGTGAAAGACAAGGTCGGTTCGCTGGTCACCCAGTTGCTCGCGCTTCAGGTGCGCGTCTCCGAACTCGACGATCAGCATGCCGGAACGTACAACTCGCCGCTGCTCAAGCGCGACCGCGGACCGGAGACCGACGTCAACTTGATCGCGCTGCCGCAGGGCTCGACCTACTTATTCGCCGGCGTCAACGATACCGGCGGTCCGGCGACGACCTGGAACTTCGCCGCGATGGGCCACATCGCGCCGCATTTCGCGGTCGGGGGCGGACTGCTGTACTCGCGCCTGGGCGCGCGCGCGATCTACAATCCAGGTCTCAACGGGCTCGGCTTCGACGGCCTCATCTACGACCCGCGTCATCCGACTGCCGACGGCTATCTCAACCTGCGCGTGGGCGGCGGGCTGCAGCTGTTCGGCGGCGAGCGCGACATCCTGCACTCCGGACGCCGCACCGCCTTCGGACTGCAATTCCAGTTCTAGCCGGGTCTCCGCCGCCGGCGTAAAAGTCGATGATCCCGATCGGGGATGATGGGCGGCGCATGCCGTTCCCGTTCGTCGTGTACGCGATCGTCGCGATCAACATTTGGGTCTACCTCCAGGAAGTGAACGCCGGTCCCGGCGCCGACGCGTTCATCAACGCCTTCGCCGCGATACCGTACGACGTGACCCGCGGCGTGGTGTTGCCGCCGCCTTCGCCGCCGATCCCGTTCCTGACGATCGTAACCTCAATGTTCGTCCACGGCGGCCTGGCGCATATCTTTTTCAACTTGCTGTTCCTGATCGTGTTCGGCCCTGCGATCGAGTTCTCGTGCGGTCATCTGCGCTTCGCGGCGTTCTATCTGGTGTGCGGGATCGCGGCCGGCCTGGCGCAGATCGCGGCCGCGCCCAGCAGTCACGTTCCGGCGCTCGGCGCCTCGGGTGCGATCGCCGGCGTCCTGGGCGCGTACCTGGTCAACTTCCCCTTCGCCTCGGTCCGCACGATCGTGCCGATCGGCTGCTTTCCGCTCTTCGTGCGGCTCCCGGCGCTGCTGGTGATCGGCGTGTGGGCGCTGGTCCAGTTCATGACCGGGTTCGGGTCGCTCAGCGCGCGCGCGGCGGAGTCGCGAGGCGGGATCGCGTACTTCGCTCACATCGGCGGCTTCTGCGCAGGAGTACTGGTGATCGGCCTTTTCAAAATTCGGACCGTGGACGGCCGCGCGCTCGCGAGGCGCCGATGAGGATCGGCATCGTCGGCGCGGGAGCGCTGGGCACGCTGTTCGGCCAACGGCTCGCGGCCCACAACGAGGTGGTTCTGCTGGAGCGCAATCCGGAGATCGTCGCAGCCGTCGCGCGCGAAGGGCTCCGCGTCGACGGAGCGGCGAGCGCGGCTACTGCGACCAGCGATCCGCGCGCGCTGTTCGGCGTCGGCGTGCTGTTCGTGTTCGTGCGCGCCACCGACACCCTGCGCGTGCTGCGGCCGTTCGGCGCCCAGCTCGATCCGGCCGCCGTCATCGTCTCGTTGCAGAATGGTCTGGGCAACGAAGAAACGATCAAGACCTGTTTGGGTAGCACGATCTCGCTGGTCATCGGCGCGACGACCGAGTCCGCGCTCGCCGTCGGGCCGGCCGACGTGCGCCGCGTCGGCGACGGCGCGACCGTGCTCGGCAGCGCGGGCGCCTCGCCCGAGGCCTGCAACCGGATCGCGCGGCTACTGGCCGATGCGGGCTTCCGCGCCAGCGCCGCGTACGACATACGCCCGCATCTGTGGGGCAAGCTGATCGCGACCGCTGCGATCACGCCGGTGGCGGCGCTGCTCGATCGCCCGAACGGCATCGTGCTCACCAACACCTATGCCGGCGACGTCGCGCGTTCGCTCGCCCAAGAAGCCGCGACGGTCGCCAACGCAATGCGCATCCCGCTGCCGTTTTCCGACCCGTGGTCGTACGTGCGCACGATCGTCGAGCAAA
This sequence comes from Vulcanimicrobiota bacterium, assembly GCA_003161555.1. Lineage (GTDB taxonomy): Bacteria > Vulcanimicrobiota > Vulcanimicrobiia > Vulcanimicrobiales > Vulcanimicrobiaceae > Vulcanimicrobium > Vulcanimicrobium vanleeuwenhoeki. The sequence continues at coordinate 3,570 of PMOG01000009.1, forward strand.
CGGCCGAGCTCGACAGCTCGATGCTGGCCGATCTGCGCGCCGGCGCGCCGACCGAGGTCGACTTCATCAACGGCGCGGTCGTCGCCGCCGGCCGCCGCGCCGCTGTGCCGACGCCGCACAACGAAACGATCTCGGCGCTGGTCAGAGCGCGCGAAGCGATCCGCGCCACCACTCCCTAACCGGAGGCTCAGCCGTCGCGCCGCTTTTTCTTTCCGCGCGGGTGCGCAGCATCGAATTGCTCGAGCATGCGCACGCGCGCTACCTTGGTATAGACCTGCGTCGTCGCCAGGCTCTCGTGACCGAGGATTTCTTTGATGACCAGCAGGTCGGCGCCGTTCTCGTACAGATGCGTCGCCATCGAATGCCGTAGCGTATGCGGTGATGCGCGACCCTTGAGATCGGCCAGCTCGATCGCGCTGCGCACGATCTTGTAGAGGGCCGATTCGCTCAGGCGCGCCCCGCTTCGCCCGATGAAGAAGGCGTCGCTGGCCGTGCGCGGGCGGACGCCGAGATAGTCGCGCAGCGCGTCGGCGGCGGCCTGCGTCAGCGGCACCAGCCGGTCTTTGTTGCCTTTTCCGCCGACGACACGCATCGTGCGATTGTCGAGGTCGACGTCGGCCAGCGCGAGTCCCAGCAGCTCCGAGCGGCGCACGCCGCTGGCGTAGAGCGTCTCCAGGATCGCGCGGTCCCGTTTGCGCTGTGCGTCGGTCGAGCCCGCAATCGGACGCGTCCCGTCGAGCAGGCGCGTCAGTTCCGGCTCCGTCAGCGCCTTCGGAAGCGGCCGTCCGATCTTGGGGGTCGGCACGTCGGCGGCTGGATTGTCGTCGCGCCGCCCCTCGAACTTCAAGAACTTGTAGAACGTGCGCAGCGCGGAGATCTTGCGCCGAATCGAACGCGGCGCGTAGGCCCGCGATGCGTTGAGCCGCTGCAGATAGGCCAGCACGTCGCCGGCCGAGGCCGCCGGCAGCTCGTCATAGGGCGGACGCTGGTGTTCATCGAGCTTGGCCTGCGTCGCCCGCGCTTTGAGGAACGAGCCGAAGCTCTCCAGGTCGCGCTGGTAGGCGACTGAGGTCTTCGGACTCAGCCGTCGCAGGTCGACGTGCGCCGCGAACCGTGCGATCGCCGGGTCGGCCGACGCATACCCCGCCGCCTCGTACCGCCGCCCCCGTCTCTCCACTCGGCCCTCCGTCAGACGCCAAAGATCCGAAGTCCGTGAAGCACATACGCGTTCGCGCGGCAAAACCCGCCGCGACCCGGCCGGGAGAAGAAGAGCGATGCTCCGAGCACGCTTGGTTTGATCGGAGCATTCGTCGGGAAATAGCAACCTATCGGCTGTCGCGTCCCTCGCGCCAAGCCGCCGGGTGAAAGCCGAATCTGCTGAGCATTATGAGCTGTCTTGCCTGACAGCCGCCTCTTGCGCTCCAGATCCGAGAACACCCCCAACCGGGGCGTCGCCGCCGGTGACTGGAGAAACGGTCATGCAAGCTTGGCTCAAGATGTCCCGAGACGGACGCACGGCTGGCATGCCGTTCCTGGCTGGAGCAGCGGCGCTTGCGGTGCTGCAGGGCGCGTTGGGGGCCGGAGCCGCAGCGTCAGACTTCGGCAGTCCGCCCTCCGGTCTGATTCCGATCGTCTTCAACGACCACACCGTCTACGCTAAGCCGGACGTCCTGACCCGAAACCGCGTTCTGGCGGCGCTGGTGAAGGGCGGCCACATCTACGTGCCGCTGCGCAGCATGTTCGAGCAGATGGGCGCTACCGTCACGGTTTCGGCCGACGGCAAGACCGTCGTCGCTGAGAAGCCGGGCTCGAGCGTCTCGGTGACGCTGAACCGCGCCGAGGTCATCATCAATGGCGAGACGCGGCCGCTCGACGTGCCGCCGATGCTCTACCACGGCATCATCCTCGTGCCGGTCCGCGTGATCTCCGAGGGGATGGGCGCGTACGTGCAGTGGCTGCCGGCCCGGCACGTCGTCGTCGTTCGCTACATTCCGCTCGCAGCGCCCCCGCCGCCGGCACCCGCACCGACTGCGGCGCCGACGTTCGCACCGCCGCCGCCGCCCCCGCCGGCCGGGCCANNCCGGCCGTCCCTACCGCGGCACCGACACCGGCGCCAACCCCGTCCTCGTACACCGTGTTCGTGCAAGCCGCATACGCAGGAGCGGAAAACTACAACGAGTTCGTGGCCGGCGGCTACTGCGATTCGTACTTGCTGAGTGGAGCCTTTGCACCGCTCAACTCGGCGCTCGCCCTGAAAGTGGACTTTCGCCAAGACAGCTACGTCACTAGCGACACCAACCGCGACGCGGTCGGCAATCACTATACGCGATTCTCGACGATCGACGGCGGTTCGGCATTCGCTCCCGTGTTTCTGGCTCGGCAGAGCTCCTTGGATGCGCGGCTCGAGTATCAGATCGCTTCGCCACGGTTCTATCTCGGCGTCGGCTACCTGCACACCACCGACAACTACGGCTATCCCAATCTCAACGGCGTCGGCGCCGGGATCGAAAAGTTGCCCGATCTTCGTTCGGGGCTGAGTTTGTACGGCTCCGCGTTCTACTACCCGAGCGCGACCGGTACGTATACGCTGACCGACCCCGCGAGCATCAACGCCGGGAAGTCCTATCGTCAGCAATACGCGATCACCAAGTACGACGTCGGCGTCGCCCTCGTGTTCGGCCATTCGCCCATCTATCTGCACGGCGGCTACAGCGGCGATCGATACACCACCGGCAAGAACGCTCCGATCGGTCAGATTCATGCGGGCCCGTATGTCGGACTCGGCGCGAAGCTTTAGGTGAAGGTGAAGGTGAAGAAGATGAACGCACGTACGACCTCGCGCTTCGTTCGACCGCATCAGCTCATCGCGCTCGCCGCGCTCCTGGGCGTGGCCGGCTGCGGTGCGTGCAACTGCAATGTCCCCGGCTTTCACGCGCCGGCTCCGGGCGTCACGCCGCTGCCGCCGGGCGTCACACCAACACCGACGCCGCTCCCCACGCCGACCTCGACGCCGATCGCTTCCACCAGCTGCAGTCAGGGCGCAGCCGCGGTCGCGCTTGGGCCTGCGCTCGCGCCGTTCGCCGTGCTGGCCGGCTCGACGGTCACGAACGTCGGCAACACGCTGGTCACCTTCGGTCCGGGGGCGGTCACCGGCGGCGTCAACGACGATCTCATCGGCGTCTCACCCGGAACCGCCGTGACCGGATTCTACCCGCCGGGGACCGACACCGACGGATCCAACGCGATCTATGCCGCCGGGTACAACGCGAACGCCGCCGTGCCGCTCGCCGCCCAAGTGGCGTTGACCACCGCCTACGGGGTGCTGGCCGGCAAAGCCGCCGGTGTCACGTTCCCGAACGGCCAAGATCTCTCGCAGGCAAGCGTCGTGGGTCATCCGGTCGGTACCCTGCCGCCCGGCGTTTATCGGTCGGCGTCCAGCCTCTCGATCATGGCCGGAAACCTAACCCTCGACGGTGGCGGAAACGCGCAGAGCGTGTTCATCTTCCAAATGGGGAGCACGCTCACGACGACGCTCAACGGCGGCGCCGGCGGCAACGTGGTCCTGACCGGCGGCGCGACCGCCTGCAACATCTACTGGCAGGTCGGGAGCTCGGCTGTCCTCGGGGGCGCCACGTTCTACGGCAATGTTCTGGCCAACCAGAGCGTCACGGTGAACGCGACGCTTTTCAACGGCCGCGCCCTCGCGAGCGTCGGCGCGGTCTCGATTCCGGTCGCCGGCGGCTCGCAGATCACGAACCCCGGCGGTCAGTAGGGCGATCGCCCGGGCCTCCGGTCGCGACCCGGAGCCCCGCGGTGACTTCTGCTGTCATGCTTGAGTAACGATAATCGTTATTTCCGTTACTCGGACGAAGGAGCAACATCCTGCCCCGCGGCGAGGGGTGGCGAGCAAGCACTTCCACTGGGTTCCCTGAATGACGGCGAGTCGTGTTGCTACGAGTCGCCGCGGCGTTGTTGATAGTTGGAGCCGCAACGCTCACGTTTTGCATGGTCGCGATGTACGCGTCGAGCTTGGCGGTCGGTTTCAGCGTCACGCATGCGGTTTCGGGCCGGCCTTCGGTTTCGGGCGGCGTTGTGTTTGTGGTGGCGGCCGTCGGCGTGCTGTGCGCACTCTTGGGCGAGTTCGCGCTTGTCGCGCATGGGGTCATATGGCTGACGAAGCGTGCGCTGCGGTCGGGTGACGCCGCGCCGCGGCAACCCCAGCGCCGAAGGCTTCTGATCGGGCTGGGAATCGCGCTGCTCGCCGTTGGGGAAGCGTTGATCGCCGCCAGCGCGGTGTGGCTCGTGCAAAGCGTGTTCCGCGCTTTCACCGATATCGCGACTCGCGCGAACTCCACACCTGCCATCGTCGCGGGGGGCGGCAGCGCCGCGCTCGCCGGCATCACGCTGGTCGCCGGCTATCTGTTTTTGTTCTCGGGCGAGATCGTCCTGATTGGTACAGCGCTCGTTTCGTTCGTGCGCCGGTGGCGTGCCCGTTCCGGCGGCGCTGCGGCTTAGCGACCTGGCCACCTACACGTCGTCGACGGCGGGGCTCTCGCTGGGCTCCGTGCCGACGTCCTCGACGTAGGCGAACTCCTCGTCGTCCAGGCCGAAGTCGTCGATTGGGGCACCGCCTCTGCCGTGCCAGGTCGCGACCGGCTCCAGCCACTCCCCTTCGAGTCGGGCGCCGATCGGTGCCAGCGAGCTCCGGTTGCTCCAAGGCGTCTTTCGCGCGTTCGCCGACAGAGGCCCGCGGGAACTGCACCTCATCCGGCGTAACCGCCGGCCCCAACTCGGTCTTCGCAGCCGGCATGGGCGTCGCCATCGGCGCCGGTTACCTCCGCCTGATGCTGGGCGAGATCACCCCTGCACGCGACTGCATTCGAGTCCCTCGTGCGTCGCAGAGCTGCTGCGCATTAGGAGCTTCTTCCTAATCGACGCCCTACTGGGGTGAGCTTAGCTTCTCGATCTGCCCGTCGGTCAACCCGGAGTGGTGAAGAATACTGCGTAGAGCCTGCTCGTCGTCGGGGCAGGTCGAATTCACATTGTGCAAGGCGACACTTGTGCGTGCCATGGCTTCGCGGTACAGATTCCGCAGCTCCGCTTGATAGTTTACGCGTCGTGTCTTCGCTGTGTTTGCGGCCACGAGCTGTTCGTACTCGGCGCGCAGCTTTGGGTCGGCGATATCGTTCGGGTCGGTCCCGGAAGGATAGCCACCGCGCCCGGGTACGTCAATAGTCCAAGATGGCCGCTGCGCGTCGTCGTTTGGATCGAAGGTGGGGTCCTTCGCGGCTTGCAGTGCGATTAGGACACTTGCCCAAGCTTCCATGGTCCGGCGTCGGCTGACTATGCAGCTTGCTCGTGTTTCAGATCGATTATCGAATTGGGCCAGCTCGTCAATAGCCGATCGTATCGCGGCAAGCGCGCGCGTACTCTTGAACTGAGCAACGTTCGCGAGAGCGGCAGTGGTGCGATCTGAATTCGAACCATTCGCTTGCGACTGGGACGCTACCGATTCGCCGTTTGCAAGGCATACTACAGCAAAGGTAACAACGATTGATGCGAGACACCGCGTCAATTGCAACAGGACGATGTTCATGGACCCCTGCTCTTGAGGGCAGATAACACTAGAATGGAAGTCCATAATCCGACCCGGTCTTCGTCTGTCCGCCCGCGGCGCATCCCGTGGCAAGTACGGCCACGGCCACAGTGGCAAACCACGCCCGAATGTTGGCTCTGCCCATGACGGCTCCAAAAACGCAGCGGCCCGCCAAGTATATCGTGCCGGACGTACCCACGGGTTATCTTTACACGCGCTCGGACCGAGCATCAAGACAAGAAGCCGTCGGGACCGCGGCGGGTCTAGACGTCGTCGACGGCGGGGTTCTCGCTGGGCTCGGCGCCGACGTCCTCGACGGAGGCGAATTCCTCGTCGTCCAGGCCGAGGTCGTCGATTGGGGCACCGCCTCTGCCGTGCCCGTGGCCCTCGATCGAATGGCGTTCCATGGGAGCATGATACCCGCCGTCCGGGCGGGGAATACTGTACCGGTGATTCGCCCGACTGCCGCGGCCGTTGTCGCCGCGGCGATTCTCGCTGCCGCGACCCTAACCGGCCTCGCCCTCAGCGGCGCGCGGGCCGACGAGCCGCAGCTGCTGGCCGTCGACCTCAGCGGAGCTGCGCCGCGGATCGAGCGGCGCGATGCGTACGACACCCAGCTTCCCATTCGCGTGCGGGTGTACGATCCGCAGGCGCAGCGCGTCGGCATTCAGGGCGTCGGCCCCGACGGGACCACGCTCGACCTTCTGCTCGCACGCGCCGAGGACGGTTTCTACACCGGCACGCTGGAACTGCACGTCCCCGGTGATTGGTCGCTCGCGATCGACACGACCGACGGCCAGGAAGACGCGCTGACCGAGCACTTCACGATCAGCGCGAAAGATTTTGCCTCATCGGGCGAGGCCGACGTGATGCTCGCGCTGTGCGGCGTGTCGATCTGCTCCGGGATCAGCCTGATCGCGGTCGGACGGCGCGCTGCCGGCCACGCCGTTCTTCCCAGCGGCTAGGCTCCCTACCCGGCGACGACGAACGCTCGCCGCATGACGTGTCCGACTTGCCAAGCCTCGATTCCGGACGGTGCGCGCTTCTGTCCGAACTGCGGTGCGCCGGCACCCGCACCCGTATCGGTCGGCGCGTACACCGAACCGGTCGCCGAAGGTGACAATCCCAAAGAGCCGATGCACGTCGGCGATACGACGCTGCGCATCGAGGGCGAACTCGTCCCCGTCGTCGATGTGGAACTCGGACCGCGGAATACGGTCTACTTCGAGCACCACATTTTGCTGTGGAAGCAGCCGCAGGTGCGGCTCGGCTTCATGAACTTGCAGAACGCCGGCAAACGCTTTTTCGCCGGCCTGCAGATCTTCATCTCGACGGCGCAGGGGCCCGGCAACATCTCCTTCTCACGCGAAGCGCCGGGACAGATCGTGGCGCTGCGGCTGAATCCGGGCCAATCGGTCGATGTGCGCGAGCACCAGTTCTTGCTCGCGACGGATACGGTCGCGTACGATTTCTACTGGCAGAAGGGCTTGGCGAATATCTTCCTCTCGCGCACCGGGCTGTTCATCGACCGCTTCACCGCGCAGCAGGCGGAGGGATTGGTCCTGCTCCACGGCTACGGGAACGTGTTCGAGAAACTGCTCGGGCCGGGCGAGCAGCTCGACGTCGAACCCGGTGCGTGGCTTTGGAAAGATTCCAACGTCGCGCTGGATACGATCTCCGTACTGCAGTCGGGCGGCGGCGGCGGTTTCATGGGCGCGCTCGGCGCGCTCGTCGGCGGTGTCTCGGTAATGATGAATCGCTTCACCGGCCCCGGGCGCATCGGCATGCAGTCGATGACCTACCACGAGCCGGCCGCCGAGGGCGCCCAGCAAGCCGGCGGTCAGAGCAACGTCGGCAACGTGCTCGGCTCGCTCTTCGGCGGTAAATCCTAGGCCGGCGAGGTCAACAGATGTGAACCCCGCTTGGATCAGGTAGACGATCACCTGGACACGACCACGTAGCACCATCGTCAGCCGACACGTAAAGGCGTCCCGATTGGTCGATCACCGCGGCCATTGAATCGCGGGTCGCGATGCAGTCGGTATCCGCGATGCCGTCGAGCCACTCCGGCATGCCTCCGCCAACAGGCTGCAGCGGGCCGTTGCCCTCGATCGGACGTCGATAGACTGCGCCTTGCGTCGCAAACGGGTCGGTGGACGCTGACACGAAGATGTCGTTTCGCCCAAAAGCAACGGCAGAGCAATAATGGGCGTGAAGTCCTTGCTGTTCGATCGTCCATGTCGTCCCGGCATCGCGACTCGTACAAAGACCCGCCGCCGCCGCCGCAATCACGATGTCGGGCCGGGCCCGATGCGCACAGACTTGATGAACATCGCTTTCGATATCGATCGTGGGACGCCAGGTCAGGCCGGAATCGGTTGAGCGCGGAACGCCGCCAACATGGACGTTGGCCAGCAGCACGGCGCCGTCGCAGGTCGCCGCCATCGAACGAATTCCAAGCGGCGGCCCCATCAACTTGCCGTCGATGATCGCCGTTCCTGCGTACCAGCGCTCGCGGCCCGCCACGACGTCAAAACCCGTCAGGAAGTGTTGCTCACCGTCCGAATCGACGCGCAGGATACGTGCGTCGTTGGTTCCGACAAAGACAACGGTCCCAATTGTTACGCAGCAATAGAGCTCGACCTCGCTCTTTGCTACCTCAGTCCATTCGCCGTCAGCGGATCGACGAGAGAGGGAATGCCCGCCGACAATTGCGAGCACAGCTCCACGTCCATCGGCCACCAGACTGCGAACCGATTGACCGGCAAGTTCTTGCTGAACCACGTTCCCGGTGAGGCTGAATAGCCCGCTGCCCCACGTTGATACCAGAATAGAGGGCGTCGGCATCAAAGCGGATCCTATTCGCGTAGAGCTTGGTGAACGATCACTCAGCCGACGTAGGAGACGTTGACGCTGTAACCGCCGGCTTCGGCCTGGTGCAGCACGCCGAGCACCGATTCGATCTCGGTGTCGATGGCGATCATCTCGCCGGCGCTGATGCCGACCGGACCGGCGTTGGCCCACAGCAAACGGCGCGCCGTCTGAAATGCCGCACGCAAACGCTGCGGCGTCGCTTCGAGCACCGACCAATCCTCGTACGACATCGCGGGCACGACGCGCCAGCCGTCACCTGACGACTCTTCTTCGTCGGCAAAGGCGTGGGGCACGTTGGCCAGCACGTTGAGCTGCGCGCGATCGACCGCGCTGGCATGCAGCGGGGCCTCGGAGAGACGCAGGACGTAGCGGTAGAAACCGGGGTTCGCCACCGCCCACGTTCCGGCGGGGGAGCCGACGGTCACGCTGATCATCGTCGTCTGGTTCTCTTGGCCGCGAGCGCCCCCTCTCGGCCGCTCGCTACACCGGTTCGCCCAGAAGTACCGCCACGCCGCGGCTTGCCAACGCGGGAGTGAGCACCCGGCTGGCGACTCCGGCGCGGGCGAAGGCCGCCTGCGTCAGCGCGCCGATGCGGGCGGCGTCGTCGCGCACCAGGGCCAACACGGCCGGCCCGGCGCCGGACAAGGCGATCGCAACGATCGCCGGGTCGTCCAGTGCGAGGATCGCACGCAGGCCCGGGATCGCGTTGGCGCGATACGGCTGATGGATGCGGTCGCGCACGGCGGCGCCCAGCACTTCGAGCCGCCCCGATGCGATGGCGGCGCCCAGCAGCGCCGCCCGCTGGATGTTGTAGACCGCGTCGCCGCGGATGTAGGCGCGCGGCAGCAGCGCGCGCGCATCGGCGGTCGGCAGCATGAGGTCGGGAACGACGACCGCCAGCCCGGCGTCGAGCGCCGGGAATCGCAGCGAGGTCAGGCCGTCGTCGCTGAGCGCCGCGACGATCGAGCCGCCGTACCACGCCGCCAGCGCGTTGTCGGGATGTCCTTCGAGTTCGGCCACCGCGCGCGCGAGAACGTCGTCGTCCGGCGACCGGTCGCTGAGCCGGGCGCCGATCGCGACCCCGATCGCGTACGCGGCGGCGCTGCTTCCCAGCCCCGCACCGAGCGGAATGTCGTTCTCGAACGTAACCGCCAGTGCGGGCGGCCGCGGAAGGATGCGCGCGATTCCCGCCTCGACGCAACCGCGTATCCCGTCATGGGTCGGCGGATGAAGGCCGCCGTATTCCCAAGCCGGCAACGCGCCGCGCTCGACGACGCGAACGCGCGCCGTCATGCGTATTTCGATCCCAATGCCGACGCTATCGAAACCTGCGCCGAGATTTGCGCTCGACGCCGGTGCCGTGACTACGAACTCGGTCATGCTCGAACGGCCAGCAGGGCAGCCAGATACTCGGCGATCGCGCTGCCGCGCACGATCGCGTTCGCATAGCGCGCGCCGGACTCGTGGTAACGCGCCGCGTAGGCGGTGTCTTTGAGCACGTGACCGGTCAAGACGCACACGACGTCGGCGTCGCGCGCGACGGTGCCCGCATCCACCAGCCGCCGGAGCCCCGCCAGCGATGCCGCCGAGGCCGGCTCGCAGCCCACGCCATCGCGGCCGATAACGGCTCGCGCATCGGCGATCTCCGCATCCTCGACCGCGAGCACGGTGCCTTCCGACCCGCGCACCTCGGCGCGCGCCTTCTTCCACGATGCCGGTGCGCCGATCCGGATCGCGGTCGCGTCAGTCTGCGCGCGCACCGGGATCAGGTCGGTGCCGGAATTCCAGGCGCTCGCGAACGGGGCAGCGCCCGCGGCCTGCACGACCGCCAGGTGCGGAATGCTATCCGCCAGCCCAAGCGCGTGCGCTTCGCGAAAACCCTTGCCCAGCGCACTCGTGTTCCCAAGATTCCCGCCCGGAAGAACGACCCAGTCGGGAGCCCGCCACGCCCGCAGTTCGAGCAGCACGTAGGCGGCCGTCTTTTGGCCTTCGATCCGGTACGGGTTCACGCTGTTCACGACCGCGGCCAGCGCGGGATCGAGGGCGCGGACCGCCCGCAGCGCATCGTCGAAATCGCCGTCGACGGCCACGACGTGGGCGCCGTAGTCGAGCGTTTGTGCGACCTTTGCCGGACTGATCCCATCGACCGGCGCCAGCACGACCGCCGTCATGCCGGCGCGCGCCGCATAGGCCGCCATCGACGCTGCGGTGTTGCCGGTGCTGGCGCAGACCGCGACCCGCGCGCCGCGCTCGCGGGCGTGCGAGATCGCAACCGTCATGCCGGCGTCCTTGAACGACGCGGTGGGGTTCATCCCGAGGTGCAGGTAGGCCAGCCGCGCGAGGCCGGCGTACGCCGCACCGCGCGGCGCGTCGTACAACGGAACGTCGCCTTCCCGCAACGTCACGATCGCGTCGTCGGCGACCGGCGGCAGCAGTTCGCGAAAGCGCCACACACCGCTGCGGTCACGCGGCTCGATCGAACTTCGCCGCTCGCGCGCGCGCTCGCGCAGATCGCCGGCACGAAACGCCGCAGTATCGAGGACGAAGCCCGGCAGCTCGCCGCACGCTCCGCACACGGGCGCGTCGACGTCGACCGCGAGACCGCATGCGCTGCAGCGCAGGGCGATCATCGGCGAACGGTCACGGGCGCGTTACCGCCCCTTCCGCCGCCGACGAGACCAACGCCGCATACTTGGCGAACACGCCGTGCGCGTAGCGCGGCTGCGGCGCGCGCCAGGACCGCAGCCGCTCGGCCAATTCCGACTCCGGTACGTCGACGTCGACGCGCCCGGCCGCAACGTCGATCGTAATCGTGTCGCCGTCACGCAGCGCTGCGATCGGTCCGCCGACGAACGCCTCCGGCGCCACGTGACCGACCATCAGGCCGCGGGTCGCGCCGCTGAACCGGCCGTCGGTCAGCAGCGCGACGCTCTCGCCGAGCCCCTGTCCGACGATCGCGGCGGTCACGCCGAGCATCTCGCGCATTCCGGGACCGCCCTTCGGGCCTTCGTAGCGAATGACGACGATGTCGCCCGGCACGATCTCGCGCGCGTCGATCACGTGCATCGCATCCTCTTCGCGTTCGAACACGCGGGCGCGCCCCTTCAGCAGCAACGGTTCATGGCCCGCGACTTTGACGACCGCACCGTCGGGCGCGAGGTTCCCGCGCAGGATCTTGATCCCGCCGGTCGGCTTGAACGGCCGCTCCGCCGTCGCGATCACCCGCTGGCCGGGCGTTTCACGCACGTTCGCAACCTCGTCACCCAGCGTACGTCCGCTCGAGGTCAGCGTCGTACCGTCGATGAGCCCGCCGTCGAGCATCCGCTTTGCGATCAGTTGGATACCGCCCGCGTGATCGACGTCGAGCGCGACGAACTCGCCGCCGGGGCGTAGCGACGCGATGATCGGCGTGCGTTCCGACACGCGTTCGAAATCATCGAGCGTCAGCGGTACGCCGGCTTCACGCGCCATCGCCAGCAGATGCAGCACGCTGTTGGTAGAACCCCCGGTTCCCGCCGCGGCGGCGATCGCGTTTTCGAACGCTTCGCGGGTCGCGATGCGACGCGGGGTGAGGCCGCTGCGCAGCAGCTCCATCACCGCCTTCCCGGCGCGGTACCCTTCGCGTTCCTTGCGCGGATCGGTCGCACCCGGACTCGCGCTCCCGACCAGCGAGAGGCCCAAAAATTCAAATGCGGTCGCCATCGTGTTGGCCGTGAACTGGCCGCCGCACGCGCCGGCGCCGGGGCAGGCCGCGTTCTCGATCGCCTTGAGTTCAGCGTCGTCGATCTTCCCGGCCGCATGCGCACCGATCGCCTCGAACACGTCGCCGATCGTCAGATCGCGGTCGCGATAACGGCCCGGTGCAATTGACCCCCCGTAGAGGACGACCGCGGGAACGTCGAGCCGCAGCAGCGCCATGCCGGCGGCGGGAATCGTTTTGTCGCACGCGACCAGCGCGACGATGGCGTCGAAGCCGTAGCCGCGCGCAACCAGTTCGATCGAGTCGGCGATCAGCTCGCGCGAGATCAGCGACGCCTTCATGCCTTCGGTGCCCATCGTGATGCCGTCGGAGATCGCGATCGTGTTGAATTCCATCGGCGTTCCGCCGGCGTCGCGTACCCCGGCCTTCACGTGGTCGGCCAATGCCCGCAGCCCGAAGTTGCACGGCATCGCATCGGTCCAGGTATTCGCGATCAAGACCAGCGGTTTGGCGAGATCTTCATCGCTGAAGCCGGCGGCATGATAGAACGAGCGGGCTGCCGCGCGGTCGCGACCATCGACGACGACGGAACTGCGTGCTCGCGTCGGATCCGGTGTGTGCATGGCTCTCGTTTCGCGCTCACGAAGCGAGTGTCATGGTGATCGAGCCGGAGAGCCGCCGCGGCTTCGCGCTGCCCGACGTTCCGCCGCCCGACGTGTTCGATCAATGCGTCCGCTGCGGGCTCTGCCTTCCGACCTGTCCGACCTACGTCGAAACGCTGGTCGAGACGTCCGGGCCGCGCGGCCGCATCGCGCTGATCAAGGCCGTATCCGAGGATCGTCTCGATCTGCTCAGCCCCGGTTTCGTGCACCAGATGTCGGAGTGCTTGGATTGCCGCGCCTGCGAGGCCGTTTGCCCCTCGGGGGTCGCCTACGGCCGGCTGTTGGAGCCGGCGCGCACGCAGATCGTGCGCGCCCAGTCCCCGCTGCGTTCCTGGCACGAGCGGCTCGGCCGGGCGCTGCTGATCGGCGCCCTGTTCGAACACCTCGGCTGGATGCGCGCGGCGGCGCGGGTGCTCAAATTCTACCAGCGCAGCGGACTGCGCGCACTGGTCGCATGGACGGGTATCTTGCGGCTCCTCGGACTGCAGGACGTCGAGGCACTCGCGCCGCGAATCTCCGATCGCTTCTTCACCCCGCGCGGCCAGGAATTCAAGACCGCCGGACGCCCGCGCGCGACGGCGTTTCTTCATGCCGGGTGCGTGATGCAGGTGGCGTTCGCCGAGTGGAACGAGGCCACCGTGCGGGTTCTGGGCGCCGCCGGAGTCGACGTCATCGTCCCTGCCGATCAAGGCTGCTGCGGCGCGATCTCGATCCACGCCGGCGAGATGCCGCGCGGCCGCGAGCTGGCGAAGCGCAATATCGCCGCGTTCGAGCGCAGCGGCGCCGACGTGTACATCATTAACGCCGCCGGCTGCGGCTCGGCGCTCAAGGAATACGGTGAGCTCTTTGGCGACCAGCCGGAGTGGCAGAATCGTGCGACCGCCTTCTCAGCGCACGTCCGCGACGTGACCGAATACCTCGACGAGATCGGCTTCCCCGCGGGGACGTTCGGCCGCCTCGAACGCAGCGTCACCTACCAGGACGCCTGTCACCTCGCACACGCCCAACGGATCGTTGCGCCGCCGCGCCGCCTGCTGGCGCAGATTCCCGGGCTTGCGCTGCGCGAGATGGACGAGTCGTCGCTGTGCTGCGGCTCGGCCGGGATCTACAACGTGATCCAGCCGGCGATGGCCCAACGACTGCAGCGGCGCAAGGTCGACCACGTGCTGGAGGTCGCGCCGGAGATCGTGGCTACGGCGAACCCGGGCTGCGCCTTACAGATTCGCAATGGCCTCGATCGCGCGAACGCCGGCCACATCGCGGTGCGGCACGTCGTCGAACTGCTCGACGAATCGATCCGCAACCGAAGTCTGGAGCCGCGTCCCTAGATGTCTCCCACGCGCATGCCGTCGCCGACGGCCTCGTCCAGCGTGGGGTACACCGCGAACACGTTCAAGAGTCCGGTAATCCGCAGCAGCCGCAAGATCTGACCCTCTTTTGCGACTAGGCGCACTTCGCCGCCGAACTCTTTGGCGCGGCGCTGGCCGCCGATCAGCGCGCCCAGGCCCGTCGAGTCGAGGAATTCCAATTTCGTCAAGTCGACGATCAGCCGGTGATCGCCGCGTTCCGAGGTGTCGGTCAGCGCTGCGCGCACGGTCGGCGAGGTCGCGATGTCGAGCGACCCTGCCAGTTCGAAGATGTGAAGGCCGTCGATGACGTGCACGCGGATCGAGATGTCCTCGTGCGACTGCTGCATGCTGCTGTTTCCGTTTACGTTCATCCCTGGTACTCCCGCCATTCCGCTATGAGTCCACCCTTGTCAAACCGGACGGTGGCGCACCCGTCGCGTTCGCGCCACGGTTCACCCTTGCCTCCGGCGCTCGAAAACCGGTACATGACGCACGCGCGATCACCCTCGCGCAGGGCGTCCTGCACGACGAACTTCCAGCCCGCGCTCGACGAACCGAAGCGTCGAAAATGTTGGGCAATGGCGGCTCGCCCGCGCACCGGATCGCGCCCCCGTTCACGATAGATCGCATCCTCCGCAAAGCAAGCGGCCGCCCTTTCCAAGTCGCCCGCCGCGAATGCGTCAAGCACAGCTGCCCACACGTTCACTGCCGCGGCCGGCGAGCGGAGGGCGCCGGTTCGGATGACCCACCCAGCGTCATTGCAGTCCGGGCAGCGGCAGCGACGCTCCGTTGTGCAGGGCGGCCAGCAGCGCATTGGTGCGCGCGACCGCCCCATCGTCCGCATTGCGGCGATACCGTATCAGCGCGGCCGTGAAGTCTGCCGTCGCCGCCGCGCTCTGCCCGAGACCCGCGCGCGCGATGCCGCGTTCCACGTAGCCGTCGCCGTCGTCCGGATGGCGTCCGACGTACACGTTGAGGTCGTCGAAAGCGAGCTCGAACTTCTGCAGCCGGTTGTACGCGGCGCCGCGGTAATAGTACGCCGAGTCCGAGGTCTTGGAGACCTGCAGGAGGGTGTTGAAGTCGCCGAGTGCGGCGGTGAGGTGTCCGGCGGACAGTTCCATTCGCCCCCGGGTCCAGAGCGCGACCGTGTCCTTTGGATCGATCGTGAGTGCGGTCTCGCAGTCCGGGGCGGCTTGGTGGGGCTTCCCGAGCCGCCGCTCCGATTCGCACAGCGATGCATAGACGTACGCCGTCTTGCGGCCAAACTTGATCGCATTTTGGAAATCCGCGACCGACCGTCCGAAGTCGCCGAGATCGTAGTAGACGTCGGCGCGGTCTTCGTACGCCAGCCCATCGGAGTCGTCGAGCCGCAACGCGTTGTTGCAGTCCTCGAGCGCGCCGGCAAGATTGTCGGTGACGCGACGCGTTTCGCAGCGCGTGACGTAGGCGTACTGGTACTCGGGTGCGATCTTTATTGCCGAATTGTAGTCGCTCAGGGCTTCTTGGTTGCGACCGAGCTCCGCCTTGGCGTCGCCGCGCAGAACGAATGCCCGCGCATCGCGAGGATGATCCGCGAGATACGTATCGAGCGCGGCGATCGCCGGTGCGTATTCTTTGGCGTCAAAGAGCCGGCGCGCGTTCTCCAAAGGGGCCGAAAGCGGCTCCGCTGCATCGGTCGCTGCAGGCGCCGGAGACGGGGTGGCGGCGACGGCTGGGGCGAGCCACAAACCGGCGACCAGCGCCGTGAGCATGAACACGGACCCAAGGAGGACCGACCGGCGGCACATGCCGCCCCGATTGCGCGACCGCCTCGCCCTTCCTGCGGTTGCTTGCAAAGCTCGTGCCCGCCGCATTCCGATGCGCCGACGTAGTGCTGGGGCGGCTGGATTCGAACCAACGCATGGCGGAGTCAAAGTCCGCTGCTCCACCCCGTCGTGCAAGCACGCCGGGGACCCCGCGGTTGAAAGCCGCTTCGGCTTCGCCTCCGCTGCGGGTAAGGCGGCGGCCTTTGACTCCGCCGCATTCCGATGCGCCGACGTAGTGCTGGGGCGGCTGGATTCGAACCAACGCATGGCGGAGTCAAAGTCCGCTGCCTTACCGCTTGGCTACGCCCCATTGCGCGGCGTCGTGGCTTCGCGCCGTCCACGCGCTTTCCATCGCCGCACGTGGCGTCGACACCGGGACAAACACGAAGGGTTCAGCCGAAGCTGAACCCGCCGGGATCACGCGCTGCGTTCCGCCCCAGGGCTGAGCGGGACTATTCGACGATGCGTTTGGCGCCGAGGTAGCGCGCGGACCAGTAGCTCTCGTGCAGGCTCGACACGGTCACGCCGTGGCTCGAGGAGGCGTGGACGAAGCGGTCGCCGCCGAGGGAGATGCCGACGTGGGACGGCCCGGCGGTGTAGGTTTGGAAGAAGACCAAATCGCCCGGCCGGGGCCAGCCGGTGATCGGCTGCGCGGCATAAAACTGGGCGTCGGCGGTACGGGGCACGTGGCGGCCCATCATCGCGAAAACGTGCTGGACGTACCCGGAGCAGTCGAACCCGGCGGAGGTCGTGCCCCCAAACGAGTAGGGGACGCCCAGAAAGCGCAGCGCATTGCGGGTCAAAGCCGAGGCCATGGCTGCGCCGCGGGCGGCGATCCCGCCGGCGAAACGCTGGACGTGGAGCAAACGCAGCAGCTTGGACGGCTTTGCAGCCGGGGCAGGCGCCTCAGCTTTCGCGGGCTCCACGTTCCACATGGCAAAGTCGGCGCCCTCAGTAGGGACGGCTTCGGCGGTGGAACTCGGAGCGGTCGCCGTCGCGGCGGCCCCAGCTCCGGGATCAGGCGCGATGTCGGCCCAGGCGGGCGCGCTGACACCGATCGAGAGGATGCAAACGAACAACCCGGTGAGGATGGAACGATGCAAGACTGCTCCTTCTTCTCACACGTACGGGGTTAGTTGACGGGTTCGGGCGGAAGAATCGCCCTGGCGCCGACCGGCGCGTTCACCCCTACCGGGAAAGTCCCCCGCTCCGGCGCCTGCCGCACCGGACTCCGTGATCTGTTAGCAGGCTAGTACGAAAACCGACGGAGCGTGAACGCTCCACCAGGCCGGCACCCGGAGAACCGGGCACGAGGGCTGCATAGGCCTTCCGGGTCCGCATCTCCTTTTGCCGTTCGGGACACGCCCGTAAAGAAAGTCTTAGACCCCTGTCGTGACGCTGCGGATCGTGTCGGCGACCGCTGCGGCTAGCGCGCGCGTGCGTTTCTCGTCGCGCGCTTCCACCATCACGCGCACCAAGGGTTCGGTGCCCGAAGCGCGCACGAGTATGCGCCCCTCGTGTGCGAGTTCGCGTTCTGCTTCGGCGACTGCGGCGCGCACGGCCGGATGATTGGCGACCCCTTTGTCGGTGACGCGCACGTTGAGCAGCACCTGCGGATACACGGCCAGATCGGACGCCAGCGCGTGCAGCGAACTGCGCGTGCGCGCCGCGATCGCCAGCAGCGTGACCGCCGCCATCGGCCCGTCGCCAGTCGTGCCGCGCGCGAGGTCGATCACGTGGCCCGACTGCTCGCCGCCGAAACGGAAACCACCGCTGCGCATCGCCTCGAGCACGTAGCGGTCGCCGACCGCGGCCCGCACGAGGCGAATGCCGGAGCGCTCGAGCGCGGCTTCGACGCCCATGTTCGACATCACCGTGCCGACCGCAACGCGATGCGGAAGCTCGTCCCGCCCGGCGAGATCGCGCGCGATGATCAGCATCATCGCGTCCCCGTCGAGGATCGCGCCGGTCTCGTCGACCAGCAGCACGCGATCGGCATCGCCGTCGAAGGCGACGCCGACGACCGGACCGGTCGCGCGCGAGATCTCCTCGCGCACCCGTGCCTGCAGCATGCGCAGGTCGGTCGCGCCGCAGGCCACGTTGATGCGGCTGCCGTCGTCGTCGGCGTTGATCGCCACGACGCGCGCACCGAGCCGTTCGAAGATCTTCGGCCCGACGAGATAGGCGGATCCGAACGCCGCATCGACGACGACGGTGACGCCGCTCAGATCGCCGCCCGCTTCGACCAGGATCGAGAAATAGCGGTCCAGCAAGCCGCGCGCCTGGGTCGCGATCCCGATGTCGAGCCCGGTCGGCCGCGGCAGCGACGGGGCATCGATCAAGTCTTCGATCTCGGCCTCGATCGCATCCGAGAGCTTGAATCCGTCGGCGCCGAAGAACTTGATCCCGTTGTCTTCGATCGGATTGTGGGAGGCCGAGATCATCACGCCGGC
>PMOG01000060.1:0-11555 GCA_003161555.1 Vulcanimicrobiota bacterium
GCGCTGCGGCCTCGGCGAGGGGCGGCCGGCGCCGTGCCGCTCGTTCCCGGCGAACGAGATCGACGGAGCAATTCGCTTCGAGAACGCCGGCTGCACCTGCGATTGGAGCGGCGTTACCGCCGATGAGAGCGCAGACCGTGCGCTTCTGAGCGCCGAGGGGCAGGCGCGCGAGAAGTACGGCCAGATCGTCGCTGCCTGGAACGACTACGTGGGCCGCTTCGCCGATCCGTTCGAGTTGACGCATAGAGACTTCTGCCGTTATCTCATGGACGCGTACAACCAATGAGCAACACCTGTGCGGCCTGCAACGGATCGTGTTGTTACAACGTCATCGTGCGCATCACGGGCTACGACGCCTGGCGGATCAAGCGCGCGCAGGCGCTCGATTTCTCGCAGTTCGTCACGCCGGAGGTCGAGGCCGAGCCCAAAGCTGACTCATTTCGTATCGGCGAAAAGCAATACGCGCTTTTCCTGGGGAAAAACCCGATCGCCCCGACCGCCTGCACGTTCCTGATGCACTTTCCCGACGACATTCGCCGCTGCGGCATCTACGCGGAACGACCGCGCGTGTGTTCGGTCTACCCGATGACCCTTCGCTTCGGTGCGGTCGACCTGCGCGGCGACGTGACGTGCAAAGCGTCGAACTGGGACATGGCGACCCTCACCTATCCGAAATGGCGGCGTGCGCTCCTCGAGCACAGTCTCGAGTCGAATGCCTATTTTCGCGTCGCCAAAAATTGGAACCAAGCGGCCCCCGCGGGCGCGTCGGTCGCGGATTACTACGGCTACGTCGAACGCTGCTTCGATGAAATCGACGCGGCGCGCGCGACTTGGGGCGAAGCGTTCGAGGACCTCATCTTGCATTGGCAAGATGCCGCGCCGAGCGACAGCGATTTCGAAAGCCGTGCGGCATTCGAGCGCGCGATCGACCTCGCTTGCGCTTCGGCCGTCGCTTAGGACCCTAGTTTTCGCTCGACGTCACGGCAAGCGGGCGCGGCCCGGCGTATGTCTCGGGATAATCGCCCGTCAGACAACCCAAGCACATCTCGCCGCGTTCGCGGCTCACCGCGCCTAAGAGCCCTTCCTTGCTGAGAAAGCCGAGGGTGTCGGCTCCGATCGTCACGCGAATCTCCTCGATCGTAAAATTTGCGGCGATCAATTCCTTGTGCGTCGCCATGTCGACCCCGAGATAGCACGGATCGATGATCGGCGGCGATGTGATGCGGACGTGCACTTCCCGCGCGCCGGCGTCGCGCAGGAGCTTGACGATGCGCGGCGTCGTCGTCCCGCGCACGATCGAATCGTCGACGACCACGACGCGCTGTCCGCGCAGGTTCTCGACCACCGGGTTGAACTTCAGCCGAACGCCCTGGCTGCGCATGTTCTGGTCCGGGCTGATGAAGGTGCGGCCGATGTACCGGTTCTTGATCAGACCTTCGACGTACGGCAGCCCGCTCTCGGCGGCGTAGCCGATGCCGCCTGGAATCGCGCTGTCGGGGATCGCCATCACGACGTCGGCGTCGGCGGGGTGCTGGCGTGCGAGCGCCCGGCCCATTTCGTAGCGCGCCATGTAGATCGAACGTCCGCTGAGCACCGAGTCGGGCCGCGCGAAGTAGATGTACTCGAACATGCACAGCGCCGGCGTTTTCACGATCTCGGTGTGTTCGGTGCGCACGCCGTTCGCGTCGATCGCCACCACTTCGCCGGCGGCGATCTCGCGCAGGTAGTGGGCGCCGACCGTGGCCAGCGCGCACGATTCCGAGGCGACCATGTAGCCGGCCTCGCCGTAGGTCCCGATGCACAGCGGCCGCACGCCCCACGGGTCGCGGAAGGCGTAGATCGCGTCCGGCGTGCACATCACGACCGAGTAGGC
The DNA here is from genome assembly GCA_003161555.1 of Vulcanimicrobiota bacterium. Taxonomy (GTDB): domain Bacteria; phylum Vulcanimicrobiota; class Vulcanimicrobiia; order Vulcanimicrobiales; family Vulcanimicrobiaceae; genus Vulcanimicrobium; species Vulcanimicrobium vanleeuwenhoeki. Next base: position 1,874 of record PMOG01000060.1, read on the forward strand.
GCCTTCGGCGACCCGCATCGCGACCTGGATCTTCTCGGCAAACGTCTTGCCCTTGGCCCGCGCGATCACTTTGGCCAGGATCTCCGAGTCTGAGGTCGCCGAGAGCCGGACGTTGTCGGGCAAGGTCGCGGCCAGCTCGTCCGCATTGGTGAGGTTGCCGTTGTGACCGAAGGCGAACGGGCCGAGGTCCGAATCCTCGACGAAGGGCTGCGCGTTCACGACGATCGAGCTGCCGGTCGTCGAGTAGCGCGTGTGGCCGATCGCCACGTCGCCGCGCAGCCGGCCCAGGATCTCTTCGTCGAAGACGCCGGTGATCAGGCCCATCTCGCGATGGCTGTCGAGCGTTCGGCCGTTGCCGACCGCGATGCCCGCGCTTTCCTGGCCGCGATGCTGCAGCGCGTAGAGGCCGAAATAGACGAGCCGGGCCACATCGTCGCCCGGCGCGTATACCGCGGTGATTCCGCACGCCTCGTGGAGGACGTCGCCCGCCGGTTGGCCGGCTTCCTCGTCGTACGCCCGCGCCATCTCAGCCTCTCTTCAAGATGCGCGCGGGATGGTCCCTCATTCTTCGCGCGACGAGCGCATGCCGAAGAGCTGGAGGAGCGCGATGAAGATGTTGAGCGCGTCCAGATAAATCGAGACGGCGAGTTCGACCGCGGTCGCGCCGCCGCCGCCGGCGCGAATGCGGCTGAAGTCGACCAGCGTGATCAGCGTGAACACGCCGAGCGTCAGCCACGCGTACGTGCCCGGGTGCAGGAAGTGCGTGAAGATGGAGATGATTCCGACGACGACCAGCGCGATCAGCAGGCCGAACGCAATGCCGGAGAGCCGCCGCCAGTCGAACGAAAAGACAAACGCCACGCCGCCCAGCACCAGCATGCCGAAGCCGGTGGTCGCGGCGGCGTTGAAGACGACGTCCGGACCCAGCGCGATGTTGTAGCGCTGGATCGTCGGCGCGATGCCGATGCCTTCGAGAAACGTGAAGGCGTAGAACACGAGCAACGCGGTCTGCGGGTTGCTGCGCACCGCGTGCATCACGAAGATCAGGATGAAGGCCGCGATGAAAGCGATGAAGCCGAGGCCCGGCGACAAATCGCGGAACAGGTACGCCGCCAGCGCCGTGATGAGGAAGCCGATGCCCGTAATGCCGAGCACCTGGCCGAGCAGGCCCGCGGTGCTGACGGTCCCCGGGAACGCCGCGCCCGTTTGAGAGGGTGACTGGTACATATGCTCCCCTTTCTACCGCGGTCGCGGCCGCAGGGTTACGCTCAGGGTGTGGGGATCAGCTCGACGACTTCGCGGCCCAGCCAGTTCCCCACCGGGTGCTGCCACGACAGCGGCGTGTGCTGCCCCGCCAGGCTCGGCTGGATGACGAAATCCGCCAGCACGAACACCCGATGGGTCTTGCTCAGCGCCCGGATAGAGGGCAACAGATCGCTCGGCCAGCCGCCCACGATCAGCCGCGAGCCCAGCGAGCCGTCGATGTACTTCCCGTAGCCGAGCGTCGTCAGGTCGAGCCAGCTGGTGATCACGATCGCGCCGTCCGGCACGTGATCGCGGACGATGTCGATCGCGTCCTGGTTGGCGCGCGTGATCTGGTAGGCGTGCTGGGGACGGTGCGCCGTGTATTCGCTCCAGCCGATCGCGCCGAGCACGGCGACGAATAGGGCGGTGGCGACCCGGCGCTGCAGCCCGGATTCGATCAGGGCCGGTGCGACCGCGGCCAACGCCATGGTGATACCGAACGAAGGCAGCAGATACCGCATGACGTCGCTCTCGACGGCGCCGTAGGCGATCGCGAACGGCATGCCCGCGTAGCCGCCCGCGACGACGATCAGCTGCAGCGGACGCTTCGTGGCGACGACGATCGCGCCCATCAGCGCCAGAAAGATCACCACCACCGAAATCTCGCCCTGCATCCGCGTGATCCAGTCGGTCACGAAACCCGGCCAATGATACGGATTGAGCACGATCCAGCCGTAGCTCTGGGCCGACGACGCCCCGTTCATCATGCGCAGAAAGCTGGCCGGCGAATTGACCAGAAACTGTCCCCAATCGACCCCGAAGCTGTTGCTGCCGAACGGCAGCCCAAGGTTCGGATCCAAATTGTAGGCGACGATCATCCACGACCGGATCGGCAGATACACGTAGGTCAGCAGCGGCGCGATGAACGCCAGCAAACCGAAGATCCAGTCGCGCCACTTCAGCTCGCGAAACAGCGCGAGCGCCGCAACGAGCAGGACCGGGGTCAGAAAAATCGCCGTCAGGTGGACGGCGATCCCGCTGGCGGCGAGCGCGGCTGATGCCATCAGCCAGCGCGGCGATCGCTTTGTCAGCGCTTGCTGCATCGCGACCAGCGAGGTCATGATGAAGGCCAGCGCCAGCGCGTGAACGTCGGCATGCACGGCCTTCTGCCACACCATGCCGGTCATGCCGAAGACGATCGCCGCGAGCGACGCGATGTAACGGTTCGCGCCGAAGCCGATTCCGAGCGAGCGAATCGCAAGCAGCGCGACGACGACCGCCACGGCACAGAAGAGGTTGAGCCGCCAGGCCACGGTCGACAACGGTATGGCGTGCGAGAACACCCAGCCCAGCAGCACGAACATCGGGAAACCGGTGGGGTGCGTGATTCCGAGCATGTACGGGACGGTCTGCATCTCGCCATAGTCCCAGCCGTCGGGATAGGTCGAGGTCGAGCCGAGATAGATCACCATCGGGACCACGACCAGCGCAGCCGTGTCCCACCAGCGGCTCACGAAGACCCAGGTCGCCCGCGCCATCGCGCCGAGCCGCGCCCTCCGGCGCCGGTCGGCCGGCGCTGCGGTCACGGGCACCTCGGGAGAAAGCGATTCCACGACGCGCCGGTTTCGCGGGCGCGCGCGTACCGTCATTCCGCGGCGGCCGCGCACGCGTATAGACTCGGTTAGCACGGCTGGCCCAGGAAAGAGGGCCATCCCGCCCGGGGCGGCTACGACGGCGGCTGAGACGGTGCTGCCGGCCGCTCGTCGGCGGCCCGCAGGAGTGCCGGCGCGAGGGCGCCGGCCAGCTGTGCATAGCCGGCGTCGCCGGGATGGAAGCGGTCGTCGGAGAGAAACCGTGCGGCGTCGCCGCGTGCGCTGGTCGTGACGGCGAAGAGGTCGACGAAGGCATCGCCTCGCGCGCGCGCCGCAGCCCGGACGGCGTCATCGTCGCGGCGGGCGAGCTGCGTGACCGCCGCGTGGTCCAGGCCGGAGAACAGCGGGCTGATGCCCACGTTGGGAACGCCGCAGCACACGATTCGCGCCGCCGGCTGCAGCCGGCGAATCGCGTCCAACATGCGTGCGTACGTCTGACCGAACAGCGACGGGTCGATCCGGCGCACGACGTCGTTCCCGCCGACGCAGAGCACGACGATGTCGAAGCGCGTTCCGGCCAAACGCGGCATCTGCAGGCGCAGAACGTCGCGCGCGGTCGAACCGCCCATCGCGAAGTTCGCGATCTCGGAGGCCGGACGCCGCTCGCGGACGCGCTCGTAAGCCCGGAAGATGAACGCATGCTCGGGTGACGAGGCGCCCGTTCCGAAGGCCAGCGAATCACCCAGCGCGACGATCCGCACTCCCGGCAGCGCGGTTCGGAACGGTTCGATCGCCGCGCGCCGGTGCGCGCAGCCGGCCGCGGCCAGTACGCCGAGAAACGCGCTACGCCGCATCGTCGCTCACGACCCGGCCGTCGGCCAGGCGGATGACGCGCCGCGCCCGGCGCCACACCGCTTCGCTGTGCGTCACCACGATCAGCGTCTGCCCGCGCGCGTTGAGCGCGTCGAGCAGGTCGAGAACCGTCTGCGCCGTGCGCGAGTCCAGCTCGCCGGTCGGCTCGTCCGCCAGCACGATCGCCGGTTCGTTCACCAACGCCCGCGCAATCGCGACGCGCTGCTGCTGACCGCCGGAGAGCGCCGCCGGACGATGGCGCATCCGCGCCGCCAGGCCGACTTCATCGAGCACGTGTTCCGCCCGTGCGGCCGCGTCGGCGCGATGGCCGCCGTAACGCGCCGCGAGTGCGACGTTCTCACGCGCGTCGAGATTCGGCAGCAGGTTGAAGCCCTGGAAGACGAAGCCGATCGAGCGGGCGCGAATCACGGCCAGCTCGCGGCGCGTCGCCTCGGCGAGCGACCGTCCATCGACGACGACGTCGCCCGACGTCGGACGATCGAGGCCGCCCAAGACGTGCATCAGCGTGGTTTTTCCGCTTCCGCTCTCGCCGACGATCGCCACGTACGCGCCGGCCGGTACCGCAAAGCTGATGCCGTCGAGCGCGCGGACCTCGGTCGGCGTCCCGGGTGCGTGAATCTTGATGACGTTCCGCACGTCGACCAGTGCCGCGTTCGTCATCAGTAGCGCAGCGCGACCGTCGGCGGCAACCGTGCCGCCGTAAACGCAGGGACCAGGCCCGCCAGGCAGCTCAGCACGACGGCAAACGCAAACGCACCCAGCGCGACGTCCGGCGAGATTGCGAACAGCTGCACGCTTCCGCCGGCCGCGCTCCGCGCATCGAGCACCGCCACGACGGCCAACCCGAGCGCGATTCCGGCGGCGCCGCCGAGCGCGCCGATCGCTGCTGCTTCACCGACGAACGTCAGCAGAATGTCGGTGTCGGTGGCTCCGATCGCCTTGCGAATCCCGATCTCGCGTGTGCGCTCGCTGACCGCGATCGTCATCGTGTTCACGACCGAGAATGCTCCCACCAGCAGCGCGATCAGCGCGGCGCCGAACACGATCGCATCGAAGATGCCCAGCGTCGAACGCACGGCGGCGGCAACCTCGCGCGGATCGCGTGCTCCTAGGCCATCGATCAGCGCGATGCGCCGCGCGAGCAGGCTGACGTCAGTGCCGGGCTTCGCCGCCACGAGGAACGCCGACACCGGGTCGTCGGGCAGGCGGTCGAGCGTCGGAGGCAAGAGTTGGCGCAGGAGGTCCTGGCCGTCGGCGAACGGCACGATCACCGCCGCATCGAAGATCGTGAACGTCTTGTCGAGCACGCCAACGACAACGAACGAGTTGCCCTGCAACGCGATCACATCGCCCAGTTCCACTCGCTGGGCTGCACCGAAATCCGGTCCGATCACGGCGACGCGCCGTTCCCCGCTTTCCGGCTGGCGGCCACGCGCCACCGACAGCAAGCTGCTTTCGAGCGTCCGTGCTTGGGCCGGGAAGCCGAGCACCAGGGACGGCGGACCGAAGCGGGCTGCGTTGTCGCTCTCGTAGGGCACGATGATTTCGGGGACGGCGGCCCGCACGCCGTCGAGCGCGCGCAGGCGCGCGTACGCACGCGCGACCGTCGCCTTCGCGTCCGGAGCTACCAGCACCGAGCGCTGGATGGTGGCGAACACGACGTCGGTGTTGAGCGAGGTCGAGCGGGCGACGATCGTCTGCAGCCGTTCCGCCAGCGAACCGACGACCGTCAAGGCCAGGATACCGATCGCAATTCCGGCGACCGTCAGAAACGTCCGCAGCGGCCGCGACGCCAGCTCGCGCAGCGTGGTCACCGTCGCGTTAGGGGCTTAGCCGGGCGATGTCGGAGCGGTAGGCGAGCGGGGCGCCGGGCGGAAAGCGCTTCTTCATGTCGGCGATTGCCGCGTAGACGCGCGACCGCGCGTCGTCAAGGTTCGCGGCGCAGGCGGTGACGGTGAGCACCCGTCCGCCCGGCAACGCGATCGTGTCGCCCTCGCGTTTCGAGGGACCCCAAAATGCGACCGTACCGTCGCGCAGGCCGAGGTCGACGGGAAGTCCGCGCAGCGGCGTATTTTCGTAGGGATACTTCGATGTCGCGATGACCACGCCGACGCAGGCGTCGGCCGACCACGTCGCCGCGTCGATCTCGAGCATGCCGTCCGCGGCCGACTTACAGTAGCGCGCGAAATCGCCGCCGACCCGCGGCATGAGGACCTGCGTTTCCGGATCGCCGAAACGCGCATTGAACTCGATCACCTGCAGGCCGGCGTCGGTTTCCATCAGGCCGCAGTACAGCACGCCGCGATAGTCCTCGGCTTCCGCCAGCAGTCCGCGCAGCACAGGCGCTACGATTCGTTCGCGGACCCGGTCCAGCAGGTCGTCGCCGAAACCCGCCGGCGGCGAGTACGCGCCCATGCCGCCGGTGTTCGGCCCGGTGTCGTCATCGCCGGCGCGCTTGTAATCGCAGGCCGCCGCGACCGGAACCATCGCCCGTCCGTCGGCGACCGCGAATACGCTCACCTCGCGTCCGCGCAGCCGCCGCTCGATCAGTACGTCGGTGCCGCCGCCGGGCACGCCGCCGCCGTCGTACCAGCTCTTCACCGTCGCGAGCGCTTCGGCCGCATCGTCGCAGACCACGACGCCTTTGCCGGCCGCGAGGCCGTCCGCTTTCACCACCGCGCCGCCGCGCCAGCTCTCGAGCACGCGCTTCGCTTGCTCAACCGTGTGCACGATCTTGAACGGCGCGGTCGGAATCGTGTGCCGCTCCATGAAACGCTTGGCGAAGATCTTGCTCGACTCGAGGCGCCCGCCGCTGCGATTTGGGCCGAACACCGAGAGCCCGGCGTCACGGCACGCATCGCCGACCCCCGCGGCGATCGCCGTTTCGGGACCGAGGATCACGAGGTCGATGCGGGCGTCCCGGGCGCGCGCCGCGATCGCGCGCGCATCGGTAACCGCGAGGTCGCTCCAGTTTTCGCCGCGCGCCGCGGTGCCGGCGTTGCCGGGCGCGTGCACGAGCGCTTCACACGAGGGGGAGGCGGCCAGCCGCCACGACAGCGCATCCTCGCGGGCGCCGCCGCCCACGACCAGGATCCTCACGCCGCTACTCCCACTCCACGGTTGCCGGCGGTTTCGAGGTGATGTCGTAGGCGACGCGATTGATGCCCGGCACCTCGTTGACGATGCGGGTGGAAATTCGCGCCAGCAGGTCGTGCGGCAGCCGCGCCCAGTCGGCGGTCATTCCATCTTCGCTCGTGATCGCGCGCACGCCGACCAGATTGCCGTAGGTGCGTCCGTCGCCCATGACGCCGACGCTCTTCACCGGCGTCAGCACGGCGAAGTATTGCCACGGACGCGGCGAGAGCTCGGCCGCCGCGGCGTCGATCTCCGCCGTGACGATCGCATCGGCCGCCCGAACCAGCGCCAGCCGCTCGGGCGTCACTTCACCGATGATGCGCACGGCCAGCCCTGGGCCCGGGAACGGTTGCCGTTCGACGACCGCACTGGGAAGGCCGAGCACGCGCCCCACCTCGCGCACTTCGTCCTTGAACAACGCACGCAAGGGTTCGACCAAGCCCAGCTCCATGTGCTCGGGAAGGCCGCCCACGTTGTGATGCGACTTGATCTTGTGCCCCGCTTTCGAGCCCGGGGTTTTCGATTCGATCACATCGGGATACAGCGTACCCTGCACCAGGAAGCGGACGCCGGCGATCTTCTTCGCTTCCTCTTCGAAGACGCTGATGAATTCGTGCCCGATGCGGATCCGCTTTTCTTCGGGATCCTCGATGCCGGCCAGGCGCGCCAGAAAGCGAGCCGACGCGTCGACGTGGATGACGTTGAGGTGCAGTACGTTGCGAAAAGCAGCGACCACGCCGGCCGATTCGTCCTTGCGCATCAGCCCGGTGTCGACGTAGATGCAGGTCAGCTGCTTGCCGATCGCTCGCGAGACCAGCGTCGCCGCAACCGCCGAGTCGACGCCGCCGGAGAGCGCGCACAGGACGTTGGCGTCGCCGACTTGCTCGCGGATCGTGGCGATCGCACTGTCGACCCACGAATCCATTCGCCAGGTCGGCGCGATGCCGGCCAGCGTGTGGAGAAAGTTCTCGAGGATCGCGGAGCCGGCCTCGGTGTGGACGACCTCGGGGTGGAACTGAACGCCATACGTCCGGCGCGCGTCGTCGCCGATCGCGGCGACGGCGCAGCGCGCGGTGTGGGCGAGCGCGCGGAAGCCGGGCGGCACGATCGTCACCGAGTCACCGTGCGACATCCACACGCGCGACTCGCGCGGGACGCCGAGGAAGAGCGGCGCATCGGCGTACTCGAGCGTGAGCCGAGCCGGGCCGAACTCGCTGTGCTCCAGCGGGACCAGCGAACCGCCCAAGTGCTTCGCAATGAGCTGCATCCCGTAGCAGATGCCGAGCAGCGGGATGCCCGCTGTGTACACGCGCGGGTCGCACTCGAGCGCGTCGACCGCGAGGGTCGACTCAGGTCCGCCGCTGAGGATGATCGCCGCCGGTTGGCGTTTCGCGATCTCTTCCCACGGCGCGTCGAAGGGAAGCAGTTCGGAGTACACGCGCGCTTCGCGTACGCGGCGGGCGATCAGCTGGCTGTACTGCGCCCCGAAATCGAGGATGACGACCGTACTCACGTGAGCACCTCGGCCAGCCGGTCGGCGTCGCGGGCCCACACGATCTCCATGGCGATGCGTTCGCCGATCGATACGTCGCGCCCCCAGCGATACGCCGAGTACGGCGTGTAACGCGTGCCGGGCGAGCCCGGAATCCGCAAGCTCACGTCGTACACGACGAAGTCTTTCGGCGGGCCGCTGACGATCACGCACTGCAGCGCGAAGGGTCCGATGACGCCGACGCCGTCGACTTCCTGGGTGGCGCGCACGAACCGCTCGCCCATCGCGAAGGCTTTCTCGAGCATCGATTCGGTCAGCGTGGCGGCGATGTGGCCGGCCTCCTCGAGCGTCACCCGCTCGTCGGCCAGATCCTGTGCTTGGCGAAACGGCAAGCCGGCGAAACCGTCACGATTCGTCTGGCGCCGCGTGTCGGTACCCATCAGTTCGAGTTCGCCGAGCAGCGGCGACCAGAAAAAATTCAGGTTGATCGTCGGCCCGAGCGCGAACTCCTCGATCACGGCGCCCCGCAGCCCCTCGGCCGTGATCGTCCCGGATTCCATCAGCCGCGCAGATGCGGCCGTATATTCGTCTTCGCTGCGAGCCAGAAAGAAGGCGCGTTCGAACGACACCGTCGCGTGCGGCGCTTTCACCATGACCAGGCCGTCGATCTGATCGGGCGAGCGCAGGCGGCGCGGGCTGCGGATGCCCGCTCGATCCATCAACGCATACTGGTTGTCGGTTTCGTCGCGCTCCTCGGCTCGCAGCAAGCGCCGGTTACCGAAAAACGGGACCCGCATGCGCTCTTCGATTTCGGCGTAACTGTAGCGCTGGTGGAGATACACCTCGAACGAGCGGTTCGGCACGAAAAGCACCGTTTCGTCCAGCAGCCGCTGCTGGGTCCGATCGTCGAGGATGTCCGCGAAGTGCTCGAGCTCGAGCGTCGCATCGACGCAGCCGCGCGCCGGAGCCTCGAGATGACGGGCGTAGTGGCGGCTGTAGGTTTGCTCGCGTCCCCGCTCGGTGACGACCAAACTGCGCAAGCCCTGCGCGCGCGCACCGGATGCCACCTCCAGTGCGGAATGGCTCCCGATCGAGCACAGCGTCAACCGCTCCCGGTGATAGCCCGCCAGCGTCCCCTCTAGATTGAACACCGCTCTCCTTTCCCGCCTTGTTACGATGAAAGGAAGCTGCGCGCCTCGGGTGATGACGGATAGGAGACCACGATCGTGCGCCGGACGGCCGTGCTTGCCGTTTTGGCCTCGGGCGTGTCCTCCCGCGTCAGCGTGTCGTACACGCGCCGGTACAGCCGCGGCAGTTCGTAATCGCGCGGATACTGGTGCTGCCA
>PMOG01000060.1:11605-11847 GCA_003161555.1 Vulcanimicrobiota bacterium
CGAAGTATTCGTCGGCCGGCGCGGTGATCGCAAGATAGGTATTGTGCGAGAGGACGCGGCCGATCACCGGAATGCTGTGGACGGACGCTTGGTGCGACGCGACGACGCGCGCCGCTTCACGTTCGGCCGGCGAATAACCCGGCCCGGCGTTTCGCGCCGCGTCGACCATCGGATAGAACACCCGGCGCACGTCGTCGGGGAGCGCTCCCAGCGGGAACGTCGCCTGCGCCGCGCGCTGGAGC
>PMOG01000060.1:11866-12403 GCA_003161555.1 Vulcanimicrobiota bacterium
CGGCCGCATCGTCGTCGGCATCGTGTGCCAGCCGGCCGGCATCGGCATCTTCCGCATCGAGCTTGGCAAGCAGTGCGTGCGCCGCGGCACCGCGCTGCGGATCGTCCTGCCAGGCCGTCGCGGAGAGCCGGACGTACCACTCGGCCGCGTCGTCGTTGATCAGCGGGTCGTAGTCGAGCTGGGTCGCCAAGTCGACCGTGACGCCCTTGAGGGCGAGGTCGTTCGGATCGCTGCGCCGGCGCAACTCGTAGGCCCGCCCGGCATTGAGCACGGACGAAAAGTAGTCCGCTTCATCGGCGAGATGCCAGCCCGCGGCGGCGCCCTTGTCGTACGAGGCCTTCATCTGCGCGTAGAGCTGCGCCGGATCGACGTTCAGCGCCGCACCCGCGGGGACGCTCGCGAGCCCGAGTCCCATGCAGAGCAGACCCGCGGCGACGACGCGGCACCGTTTCTCGTGCATTCGTCTCAGATCGTGCTGTCGTCCAGCACGGCATCGAGCGAATTCGAGAGCAAAGCGTTCTTGATCTCGCGCGCGAT
>PMOG01000270.1 GCA_003161555.1 Vulcanimicrobiota bacterium
CCTCAAGATAGCGGTAGTGCCAGATCTCGAACGGGAAGGTCGAGGTCTCGCCGCCGCCCTCTTCCTGCGGCCGCTCGTAGCTTCCACCGCTCGGGTGCGAGTCAATGCTGTCCGGCTTGCCGTAGGCGATGTAGATATGTCCACGGTCGGTCTTCCATCCCGGCTTGCCCGCGGCAAAGTGCTCGTCTGCGTACGCGATGCGGGCGTAGTGCTCTTCGCGATACTCGTTCTCTTCCGTATCGGGAGTCGGATCGCGGCGGAGCCAGAACTGCTCGATGAAACTCTCCCGCTCCTCGTCGGTGTTCAGCCGGCCGAACGCCTTGCGCTCCTCGTCGCTGATGATCCAGACGACTTCCTCATTGAGCCACTTCTTATAGGGCGTCTCGAGTTCCTTTTTGAGCTTCTCTTCGTCCTTCTTCTGGGCCTTCGCGGTTTTGGGCTTGGCCACGGTTTCCGGCTTAGCAGGCGCTGGAGCTTGAGTCTTATCCTGCGCCGTTGCGCCTCTCTGGCTCAGAAACAGCAGGCACAAGGCGCACAGAACGAAAAGAGAACAGAACGCGAGAACCTTCCGCATGCGTAAATCCACCTGTCCTTAGATTCTACTCTTGTAGCGGGACGTGGGCAATACCCATCCGGTTCCAAGCCGATTGGGCGGCAAAAATGGGGACACCGACAAAATTGGGGACACCCTCCCGTCTTGCGGACCGCCAGCGGCTCCTCATTGGTGGTCAGGGTGTCCCCAATTTTGCCCTAAGCCCTGGAGGGGTCACGCTTGTCCGGATGGAAGCCCATCTCCGCGATAGCAACTTCCGCCCGTTGCGGGGAGATGGCTCCCGTACCGGCCAGGGCTGAAAGCGTCGCCTGCACGATGGCCTCCGCTGAAATCTCGAAGAAATTGCGCAAGTACTGGCGATTATCGCTGCGCCCAAAGCCGTCGGTGCCGAGCGAATGCAGGCGCGACCCGAGCCACGGCGCAAGCTGGTCCGGCTGGGCCTTGATGTAATCGGAGGAGGCGATCACCGGTCCCGGCTCCGATGCCAGCAGGCTCACGATGTGAGGTGTCCGCGGAGTCTCAGCCGGGTGCAAGCGGTTCCAGCGATCCACAGCCAGCGCCTCGCGGCGCAGCTCGTTATAGCTGGGCACCGACCATACATCCGCCGGGACCTGGTAACGCTCCGCCAGAATCTGCTGCGCGCGCAGCGCCTCGTTCAAAATCGAGCCGCTGCCGAACAGCTGGGCCATGCTTGGACCCAATGAAGACGGACCTTGCGACGACGGACCCTGTGGCGCGGGCCGGTACTTATAGATGCCGCGCAGAATCCCCTCCCGAATCCCCTCGATCTGAGGCATGGGCGGTTGCACGTAGTTCTCGTTGTAGACGGTGAGGTAGTAGAAGCGGTCCTCGCCTTCCTGGTACATGCGCCGAATGCCGTCCTGGACGATCACGGCCAGCTCATAGGCGTAAGCCGGATCGTAAATCGTACACGTGGGCACCGTGCTGGCGACCACGGGACTGTGGCCGTCCTGGTGCTGCAAGCCTTCGCCCAACAGAGTGGTGCGCCCGGCGGTGCCGCCCATCAGGAAGCCCTTGCCGCGCGAATCCGCGAATGCCCAGATCAGATCGCCCACGCGCTGGAATCCGAACATCGAATAATAAATGAAGAAGGGAATCGTGGGCACGCCGTAGTTGGCGTAGGCGGTACCGGCGGCCAGGCACGACGCCATGGAACCGGCCTCGGTGATGCCCTCTTCGAGCACCTGTCCGTTTTGCGCTTCCTTGTAATACAGCAGAATGTTGGCGTCCACGGGCTTGTAGAGCTGGCCGTGGCTGGCGTAAATGCCGAACTCGCGGAACAGCGAGTCCATTCCGAACGTGCGGGCTTCGTCGGGGACGATGGGCACGATCAGCTTACCCAGCTCGGGATGCTTCATCAGGCTCTTCAGCACGGCGACGAAAGCGGAGGTAGTTGACGCTACGCGGTCGCCGAATCCGGCCAACAGATCCTTGAAGATTTCGAGCGGCGGAGCGGTGATCTGGATCGGCTTCACATGGCGCACCGGCAGCGGCCCGCCCATGGCGCGTTCGCGCTCCCGCAGGTACTTCATTTCCGGCGAATCCTCGGGCGGGCGGTGGAAGCCGATGTTGTGAACGACCTCGTCGGAAATCGGAACATTGAACAGATTCCGGATCTTCATCAGCTCGCCTTCGTCGAGCTTCTTCGCCTGATGCGCGCCCATGCGCCCCTGCGCGGTCTCGCCGAGCCCGTAACCCTTCACCGTTTTGGCCAGGATCACGGTGGGCTGGCCCTTGTGTTCAACGGCACGCTTGTAGGCGTTGTAGACCTTCACCGGATCGTGGCCGCCGCGGCGCAGGGCCCAAATCTCCTCGTCGGTCATGTGCTCCACCAGCTGGAGCAGCTCGGGATACTTGCCGAAAAATTCCTTGCGAGCGTAAGCGCCGTCTTTGGCTTTGAAGGCCTGATACTCGCCGTCGACAGCCTCGCCCATGCGCTTTACCAGCAGGCCGGTCGTGTCGCGGGCCAGCAAATCGTCCCAGCTCGCGCCCCACAGCACTTTGATCACGTTCCAGCCGGCGCCCCGGAAGGTGGCCTCGGCCTCCTGAATGATGCTGCCGTTGCCGCGCACCGGTCCATCCAGGCGCTGCAAATTGCAGTTGACGACGAAGATCAGATTGTCGAGCTTCTCACGCGACGCGAGCGCCAGGCCGGCCAGCGTTTCGGGTTCGTCGATCTCACCATCGCCGACGAAGCACCACACCTTGCGGTCGTTGTCCTCGATGAAGCCGCGGTCGCGCAGGTAACGCATGTAGCGCGCCTGATAGACGGCCTGCAGCGGTCCCAGCCCCATCGAGACCGTCGCGAACTGCCAGAAGTCGGGCATGAGCCAGGGATGCGGATACGACGGGATCCCTTTGCCGTCGACTTCGCGGCGGAAGTTTTCGACCTGCTCTTCGCTGATGCGCCCCTCGAGAAACGCGCGCGCGTACACGCCCGGCGACGAGTGGCCTTGGAAGTACACCAGATCGCCGCCGCTCGTCGCGCTCGGACCGCGCCAGAAATGATTGAATCCGATATCGTACAGCGTCGCCGCCGAGGAGAAGGTCGCGACGTGGCCGCCGAGGTCGCTGTTGTCTTTGTTGGCGCGCACCACCATCGCCATCGCGTTCCAGCGGATGTAGTGCCGGAGCCGTTCTTCGATGTCGTGATCGCCCGGAAACGGCGCCTGCTGATCGACCGCGATCGTGTTGACGTACGGGGTCGTCTGGGCGGCCGGGGTTCGCACGCCGCGCGTCGCGGCGCGTTCCACCAGCGCGCGCACCAGTTCGCTGGCGCGGCCGGCGCCCTCGCTTTCGATCACCCCGTCGAGCGCGTCGAGCCATTCCCGTGTTTCCTGCGGGTCGGGCTGCACGGCGGAAGGGGTACCGTTGGAGGCGGCGGGCGCGGGCGTCTCGATCATGTCGGCTCCGAAAGCGAGCTGAGGCGTTGCTTCTATTCTAGCCTGCGGCGGCGTGCCTCTCGCCCGCCAAACCACGGCCGAACCCATCCAATTCGGCAAAATATCGCTGATTGGCCGGGAATTGGACCGGCGACAGACGAAATTGGATGGGCAATGCAGACCGGGTCGTCGGAATGGACGGTCGATCTCGACCGGGGCAGCGTGGTGCCGATCTACCGCCAAATCTACGAGCGCTTTCGCGAGCAGATCTTGGCCGGTGCGCTCCCCGAAGGCACGCGCCTCCCGCCCGAACGGGCGTTGGCCGAGCGGCTGGCCGTCAACCGCTCGACGATCGTGCGCGGCTACCGGGACCTAGCCGCCGACGGCCTGATCGACCAGCGGGTGGGCTCCGGCTCGCGCGTCGCGGCGGCCTTGCGCGCCGGTCAGCCCGAGCGCTCGGCCGCGGTCCCGTGGTGGGTCACCCTGCCGCCGTGGCGGGTCGGACAGTTCCCGGCCGTGCTGGGCGAACTCGCAGCCAGCGAGCACGGCGACCGGATCGCGTTCGTCCAAGGCGTGCCGCCCGCCGAACCCTCGCCGCTGGCCGACCTCTCGCGCTGCTTCGCGCGCGCCGGCGGCGACGAGAAGTTCGTCCTGACCTACGGCGACAGCGAAGGGTATGCGCCGCTGCGCGAAGCGATCGCTCTGCGCATGCGCGCGCGCGGCTGTTCGGTCGATCCGCGCGACGTGCTGATGCTGACCGGGTCCACGCAAGGGATCACCCTGGCGGCGCAGTCGCTCGCGGAACCGGGCGACGAGATCGTCGTCGAGGCGCCGACGTATCCGGGCGCGCTGCAGATCTTCCAGATCGCCGGGCTGCGCGCGCTGACCGTCCCGGTCGATGAGGAGGGGATGCGGGTCGACCACGTCGAGGCGATCCTGCGCACGCGCCGGCCGCGCTTCATCTATACGATGCCTTCGATCCACAACCCGACCGGCGCGACGATGAGCGCCCAGCGCCGTGACCGGCTCGTCGCGCTCGCGCGTCGCTACGGCGTGCCGATCGTGGAAGACGACCCCTACGGCGAACTCTCCGACTCGCAGATCGAGCCGTTGCGCGCGCGCGACGCCGACTCCGTGATCTACCTGTCGTCGTTTTCGAAAACGATCGCCCCGTCGCTGCGCCTGGGCTGGCTGATCGGGCCGCGCACCGTGTACGAGCGGCTGCTGCTGCGCAAGCAGTCGTACGACATGGCGTCGTCGATGTACATTCAAGCCGGGGTGCGCGAGTATTTGGAAACCGGTTACGACCAGCATCTTGCCGCGCTGCGCGCCGAATTGCGCGAGCGGCGGACGATCGCGCTGCGGGCGATCGAGCGCTGGTGGCCGGCCGGCCTGCGCGCCGCGACGGGCGGAGGCGGCTACTACGTGTGGGCGACGACGCCGCGCGAACGCGGCGCTCGCGCGCTGCTGGCCGCCGCCGAACGCCTGGGCGCGTCGTTTCTCTTCGGTGAAGCGTTCTTCGCGCAGGCCGGCGGCGACCACAATTTTCGCCTGGCGCTGACGCCGGTGCCGCGCGCCTCGATCGAAGAGGGAATCCGGCGCATCGGTGAGGCAGCCCGCTGAGCGCCTTTCCGTCGGCGGCGCTGCTGGCATGGTACGCGACCTTCGGGCGCGCGTCGCTGCCCTGGCGCGCGACCCGCGACCCGTACCGGGTGCTGATCAGCGAGTCGATGCTGCAGCAGACGCAGGTCGAGCGCGTGATTCCGCTGTACCGCGCGTTCGTTGCGCGGTTCCCCGATTTTGAGGCGCTGGCGGCGGCAGACGCGGGCGACGTCGTGCGCGCGTGGCGCGGCCTGGGCTACAACAGCCGGGCCATGCGGCTGCATGCGCTTGCGCGCGCGGTCGTCGCACGCCACGGCGGACGCCTCCCGAGCGAGCGCGACGCGCTGCGCGCGCTGCCGGGAATCGGTCCCTATACGGTCGCCGCGATCCGGGCCTTTGCCTTCGAGTGCGACGAGGCGGCCGTCGACGTCAACGTCCGGCGCGTCGTGCATCGCGTTCTGTTTGGCCTCGAACACCCGCCCGGCGCCTCTGCCGCCGTGCTCGACGCCTTCGCCCGCGAGGCGGTGCCGCGCGGCAGGGCTCACGACTGGAACTCGGCGATGATGGACGTCGGCGCGACGATCTGCACCGCACGCGCGCCGAAGTGTCTGATCTGCCCGCTCCGCGAGGCGTGTGCGGCGGCCCCGGTGGACGCGGCGGCCTTAGCGGCTCGCGCTCGCGCGCACGCTCGCCCGCGTTCCCCGCAGAGCGCGATTCCCTTCGATCAGACGACGCGCTTCTTGCGCGGCCGGATCATCGACCGGCTGCGGGACGTGCCGGCCCCGCAGGTGCTCGAGCTCGCGGCGCTGGAACGCGCGCTGGCCGAAATCGTCCCGGACGACCGTCTGCCCGAAGTCGGTGCGGTTGTCGAGACGCTCGTGCGCGAGGGACTCATCACCCGCGTGGGCGCGGGTCTTCGTCTGAGCTGAATCGGGCGGCGCATGGCGCCGGGCGATCACTGGCTCGCGACGTACTCGTTCATCTTGCGTAGCCGGTCGGCGATCGTCTTCATCACCTCGGTCGCGAACGTCGGATGGTTGCGGATCAGGAATTCGAACTGCCGGCGGTCGACGGGCGCCACCGTCACCGCGGTCGCCGCCCGCACGTTCGCGGTGCGCACGTGGTCGTCATCGACCAGCGCCATTTCGCCGATGATCTCCCCGGCGCCCAGCGACATCACGTGATGCTCCCCGACGCGCACGTCGACGTTGCCGTCCAGAATGCAGAACATCTCGTTACCCGGCTCGCCGAACGAAAAGATCGGCTGGCCCGGCTCGAAGGTGCGGACGTTGTCCACGTGGCGAAACATCTCGAGGCTGGGCATTGTGTCACACTCTCCTCGCGAGTATCGTGGCGTGCTTTGGTCGGCGAGTCCAATCCCCTTTGGATCTGCATCCCGCGCCGGCGCGGATGGAAGGCCGCCTTACCATGGGACGCGCGGGTCAACCCGACCAGGCGGGGAGGTCGGAGTAGCGTTCCTCTTTCCAGGGATCCGCGTCGTTGCTGTAGCCGCGGACCTCCCAGAAGCCGCGCTGGTCGGTGTCGCGGAACTCGATGCCGTGCAGCCACTTCGCACTTTTCCAGAAGTATTTTTTCGGCACCAGCATGCGGATGGGTCCGCCGTGGATCGGCTCGATCGGTTTGCCGTCGAACGCGTAGGCGATCAAGACGTCGTCTCCGAGCATCTCCGCCAGCGGCAGGTTCGTCGTGTAGTCGTTGTCGGCGTGCTGGACGACGTGCGTCACTGCCGGTTTCGGCTTCGCGCGCTCGACTAGGCGCCGGAACGGAACGCCGCGCCAGGTCGTCGCCTTCTTCGTCCAGCGCGTCACGCAATGGATGTCGCCGTGCCACTCGACCG
>PMOG01000202.1 GCA_003161555.1 Vulcanimicrobiota bacterium
CGATCGCGCTCGCGATCCTCGTCTGCTGGGGGATGGTCGTCGCCAACGCGCCCAACGCGCTCGATTACTTCTGGGTCGCGCTGGCCGCGTCGTTTGCGCTGGGCATCCTATTCGTGCTGCCGATCGGCGGCGCNNCGGTCGTCATCTCGCTGCTGAACTCGTTCACCGGGTTGGCCGCGGCCTCGACGGGCTTCGTGTTGGGCAACAACGTGCTCATCATCAGCGGCGCGTTGGTCGGCGCCTCTGGAACGCTGCTGACCGTGCTGATGGGAAAAGCGATGAACCGGTCGGTGACCAACGTGCTCTTCGGCGCGTTCGGCGCGGTCAAGCCGGCTGCGGCCGGCGGTGCGGGGGCCAAAGCGCACAACGTGCGCAGCGTCAGCGCCGACGACGTGGCGGCGATGCTGGCTTACGCGAACGAAGTGATCGTCGTCCCCGGCTACGGCATGGCGGTCGCGCAGGCCCAGCACTCGATTCGCGAGCTCGCCGATCAGCTCGAGAAAAAAGGGATCGAAGTCAAATACGCGATCCACCCGGTCGCCGGACGCATGCCCGGTCACATGAACGTGCTCTTGGCCGAGGCCAACGTTCCCTACACGTCGCTGTACGACATGGAGGAGATCAATCCGGAGTTCGAACGTGCCGACGTCGCGCTCGTGGTCGGCGCCAACGACGTGACGAACCCGGCGGCACGTGAGGACAAGGACAGCCCGATCTACGGGATGCCGATCCTCAACGTCGACAAGGCGCACAACGTGGTCGTACTCAAGCGTTCGATGGCCTCGGGTTTCGCGGGCATCGACAACCCGCTGTACGACGATCCCAAGACGGTGATGCTGTTCGGCGACGCCAAGAAGTCGATCGACGGTGTCATCGCGGGCGTCAAAGCACTCTAGAACGCGACCGGACGCGCGCAGCGATGCTGATGGCGGCAGTCTTGTCGGCGTGGCTGCAGTACGGCGCCGACGGAAAACCGCACCTGCGCGCGGTGACGGACGCCGCGTCGTGTCCGACCGGCACGGTCGACGGTCGCGAGCTGCCGATGCAGCGCCGTGCGGCACCGCGTGCCGGCTTCCCGGACCTCGTGTGCGAGGCCGCCGTTCCCCCCTCGGCGCGCACCGTCCGCGTCGGCGAGAGCAACGTGCCGGCTCCCGTACACGATCCGCAGACGATCGTCGTCTTGGGTGACACCGGCTGCCGCATCGCGCTCCTGAACGTCCAATCGTGCGACGACCCGGAAGCCTGGCCGTTGCCGCGCACCGCGCGCACCATCGCCGCGCTTCATCCGGATCTGATCGTCCACGTCGGCGACTATCTGTACCGCGAGCGCGGCTGTCCGCCGCTCGCGCGCTGCGCCGGCAGCCCGCACGGTGACGTCGCGGCAGCCTGGACGGCGGACTGGCTCGCACCGGCCGCGCCGCTGTTCGGCGCCGCCCCGCTGATCCTCGTGCGCGGCAACCACGAAGAGTGCGACCGCAACGGGATCGGCTGGTTTCGGTACCTGGACCCCCACGACACCACGGCCTGCAGCGAGTCGACGGAGCCCTACGCCGTCGATCTGGGCAACTTGCGGCTGGTGATCTTCGATTCGGCGGTCGCCGAAGACACCGGCCTCGACCGCAGCCGCGAGCCAATCTACCGCCGGCAGTTCGTTCACGTCCGCGCGCTGGCCGTCGGCGCACCGCAGGCGTGGTTCGTCACCCATCGCCCGCCCTACACGAACGACGACGAACGCAGCGCGATGGATGGCGCGCTGGCACCGTTCGACCTGGTGCTCGCCGGCCACATCCACTTCTTCGCGGCGCTCAACCTGGCGTCGCTGCCGCCGCTGATCGTCAACGGCGAAGGCGGGACGAAGCTGGACCCCGACTACGCGCCGCTGCTGCGCTTCGCGACCGGCGGCCTGACCGTCGAGGGAGACCCCTTCGGTTCGGCGCATTTCGGTTTTGCCGTCTACACGCGCAGCGCGGGGGGCTGGTCGATCGCGCTGCGCGACCCTGACGGCACCCAGCGCGCGCATTGCACGCTGGAGAAACGCGCCGTCCACTGTTCGAACTCGGAGGCTTCGCATTTATGATGATCGCTGCGGTTCTCTCGGCGTGGGTCCAGTACGCGGCCGATGGGAAGCCGCACGTCCGCGCGCTGGTCACCAAGACGTGCCCCGCGCTCACGGTCGACGGCGCGAGCATCGCGATGACGACGCGCGCGCCGGCCGACGTTGCACACGGCTTCACCGAGGTCGTCTGCGAAGCGATCGTGCCGCCGGACGCAACCCACATCGCCGTCGGCGACCATCCGCTGCCTGCACCGGCGCGGCGGGCGGACGCCGTCGTCGTGTTCGGCGACACCGGCTGCCGGATGAAAGCGGGCGAGCAGCAGAACTGCGGCGATCCTGAGAACTGGCCGTTCCCGCGCATCGCGCAGCAGATCGCGGCAGTGCATCCCAACCTCGTGATCGATATCGGTGACTACTATTACCGCGAGAACAACTGCGTACCCGGGGTGCTCGGCTGCGTCAACTATTGGGGCGATACCAGCAGCGCCTGGAACGCGGACTGGTTCCATCCCGCGGCGCCGATTTTCGCCGCCGCACCGCTGTTCTTGAGCCGCGGAAACCATGAGGATTGTGCGCGCGGCGGCCCCGGATGGTTTCGTTTTCTCGCGCCCACGGCAACCACCGTGTGTCCGGATCCGGCCGGCCCAAGTGACGGCACGCCGCCGTACGTCGTCTGGATCGACGGGCTGGACCTCATCGCGCTCGACTCCGCGAGCGACGCCTCCGACAGCGTGGTCGATCCCCTGCGCGTCGCCTACTACCGGCGCGCTTTCGATACGTTCAGCTCGCTCTCCGGCGCGCGTCCTTCGAACGTCTGGGTGGTGACCCATCGGCCGCCGTACGCCAACGCGAACATGGCCGCCGTCGTGCATGCGGCGCCCTCCGACCTGGCCGTCGTGACGGCCGTGATCGCCGGCCACGTTCACGACTTTGCCGCGCTGAATCTGGCCGGCTATCCGCCGTTGATCGTCAACGGCGAAGGCGGCGATGACCTCGATGACATGGCCGATACGCAAGCGTTCACTGCCGCCCAGCACTTCACGTTCGCGGCACCGGCCCCGTTTGCGACCAAGCAGTTCGGTTTTGCCGTGTATCGGCGGCAAACCGACGGCTGGTCGATTTCCTTACGGGACCCCGAAGGCATCGAACGCGAGAGCTGCCTCCTTTCCATCCCGAGCTACCGCGGACCAGCGCAGATCGTCTGCAGCTGATGCTGCTCGGACATGTCGACCTACGCGTGCGTCAGCGCGTGAAGGCAACCGAATTCTACGACACGTTCCTCAACCTGCTCGGCGCGGTCAAACACGAGGGCGCGGACTGGACCAGCTGGTCGCTGCCTCCGCCGGATGCCGGCGTCGACTGGCGGCCGCACCAGTGGTTCGCAATCACCGAGGACGCGGCGATGACGCCGGGCGCGACGCGTATCGCGTTCCTGGCCCCAACGCGCGGCACGATCGACGCCATCGCGGTCTTTCTGCCGGCGATCGGCGCCAGCGCGATCGAGATGCCGCACGTCGCGTATGAACCGCACGCCTACGCCTGCTTCTTCGAAGACCCCGACGGCAACAAACTCGAGATCGTCTGCCTGGACTGAACGTGACGGTACGAAGCGCAGGCAACCGCAGTTCGGTTCCAATCGACTGGCCCCGGATCGAATCCTTCGTAGGGTATGGTCGAGCCGACGCACCTGTCGTCTTTATTGGGCCAGAAGAGCATCTTGATTCAGTCGAGGGTCTTTCCGATGAACTTAGGCTTCGGTCAACCTACGACAGATATATGGACAGACGAAATGCTCTTGCGTCAAGTCCGAGCGAGGATCTCTTAGGAAAGTTCGTTCGAACCTGGAAGCCGATGAACGATCTGATGCTTCGCCGCGGTAGCGGCGCGAAACCAACCTACGAAAAACGACGCGAGTACCAGATCGAAGCGCTCGGCACGCAAACTGGCGACGCGCTGTTGACCGAGCTCTTGCCGTACCCCTCGCCGGATCGATACGGGTGGGTCTACGGAACCATTTCTCGTTTTCTACACCGTACCGAATACGAGGATGCCTTAACCAGTTCGAGAGTGGAGATGCTTAAGAAGATTCTTGCAAGTCATCGCCGCGAGCTTGTCGTTTGCTACTCAAAGCACGACTGGTGCACGTTTGAACGTCTTTTCCCAGGCGCTCGATGGGGCGACGTTGGATCACACCTGCGCGTTGCAACATACGGAAGCACGCGCGTCTTGCTGACGACGCATTTCTCGCGCGGTTTCCAATCCGAGTCGTCCCTCGATACTTTGGCAACAGTAGCGCTTGGAGAATGGCCGGCGAGACCAACAGAAGCCTGATCGGCCACGGTTTAGGACCCGATCTCCCAGGCGGCGGCGTTCCAGGTTGGGTTGAATGCATTGGGCCAAAAGTTGCGCAACGCGTCGCGGTACGCGTACGAGTACGACGGGTTGAAGAGGAACACGATCGGCACGGCGTCGGCCACCCGGCGTTCGATCCGGCTGTAGAGCGCCGCACGCAGCGGGCGGGACTGCGCGACCAAGGCCTGGCGTTCGAGCGCGTCGAGCGCGGGGTCGCACCAGCGCATCACGTTGCCGTCGGCACCGCACATCAGCAGCGATGAATCGTCCGGATCGGCGCCCATCGCCCACGGCACGTAGGCCAGATCGAACGCGCCCGTCGCCAGCGTGCCGCCCTGTGCCCGCGGCAAGAAGAGCTGCGCGTTCGAAAGCGATTTGATCGTGACGGCAAGACCGCGGGCCGCGAGTTCGCCCTGCACCAGCGCGGCCACGCGCACGCCCGTCTGCGACTCCGGAAACTGCACGTAGGTGAGGGCGAGCGGACGCCCGTTGCGCATCCGCATGCCGTTGCTGCCGCGCCGCCATCCGGCCGCGTCGAACAGCCGGTCGGCAGCGGCGGGGTCGAAGCCCGGTTCGTGAACGGCCGGGTCGCGAGCCCACGAACCGAGCGGCTGCGCGGTGTCGACGACCGGATACCGTCCGAAGGTGAGCTTGCGCGAAATCGCCGTCCGATCGATCGAGGCGCAGATCGCGCGCCGCACGCGAACGTCGTCGAGCGGCACGTGCCGCGTATTGAGGGCAATCCCGGCGACGAGCGCGAGCGGCACGCTGCGAAACCGCAGTCCGCGCGATGTGCTCAGTTCCTCGCGCTGCGCCGGCGACACCAGGTTCCAGTCGACGCCGCCGCTGCGCAGCAGCGTGAAATTCGTCCCCGGATCGGGGACGATGCGCACCTCGATACGCGGCACCGCCGGCGTCCGCCCGTGCCAGGCGGGATTCGGTTCGTACACCAGCCGCTCGCCGCGCGACCACGAGACGAAACGATAGGGACCGTCACCGACGGGATGGGCGCCGAACGCACTGCCGGCGAGGTCACGTTCCTTCTCGAGCAGATGCGCCGGCAGCACGAATTGCGGAGCGGTTCCGTAGCTGAAGAAGGTGGCGACCGCCGGTGCCCACGCATCGTGCAGCGTGATGCGGACCGTGCGCGCATCGAGGGCTTCGGCCCGCACGATGCGGTCGTACCCCGCCTGGGACCGCACCGGATTGCGCGGATCGACGATCGCGTGCAGCGTCCACACGACATCGCGCGATGTCACGGGAACTCCGTCCTGCCAAAGCACTCCCGGCCGCAGGTGGTACACGATCGTCCGCCCGTCGCGCGAGATGCCGCCGTTGGCGAGAGTCGGAATGCGATCCAGCAGGACTGGGATCGCGCGGCCGCGCTCGTCGATGTCGATGAAGGGCTCGAATGTCAGCCGCGCGACCTGCTGCTCGACACTGTTCGCATCGGCGTGCGCAAAGAGCGGATCGAGCGTCTGCGGATCGGCCGCGATCGCGAACCGCACCCCGCGCGAGCCCTCCGGAGCGCTCTCGCGCGTACAACCCGAACCGCACAGCGTCACCAGCAGCAGCACGGCTGCACGCAGCGCGACGGCGATCCGCATGGCCGCCCACGTTCACGCCTGGGCCGAAGCGACCCCTCCGCGCCGGACGACGCTCAGGCGCTGATCGTCTCGCTGTGGTCGCCCGAACTGCGATAGATCGCGCCCTCGGTTTTGGCCCGGTCGACCGCCGCTTCGAGCGCCCCGAGCTGGTCGCGAGGGCAGCCGCACGGACCGTTGGCTGAATCGGTGCAGCCGCCCGGGACGTGGTCCTCGAGCGTGTGGCCGCAGGCGCAAAATACCAAGTACTTCATGTGCTATTGAGGACTATCGTATCCCGGGGTTTTGCCGGTGTCCGGGCTTTTTCCCGGTGGTGCGCGAGCGTACCCCGCGGATCGGCCCGTCAGGGAACAAATCATCGAGGTTTTCCCTTCTTGGGCGAAGAAATAGCGGGCCAATGGTTATAAAGCCCGAATCAATCGCTCCCGAGAGCCGGCTGCCGAGCACCCACCCGGAACTGGATCGCATCGATCTGCGCCTGCTGGGTGCGCTCCAAGCGAACGCTCGCTCGACCTATGCCGAGCTTGGAGCGTTGGTCGGGCTCAAGCCGCCGGCCGTCCACGACCGCGTGAAGCGGCTCGAGGCGCGCGGGTTCGTCCGCAGTTATGCCGCCCAGCTCGACGCGCGCCGCGTCGGCTACGCCCTGACGGCCTTCGTCAGCGCGTACTGCGCGCCCGACCTCGACTACGACCGCTTCACCGCGGCCGTCCAAGCCTTCCACGAGATCATCGAGATCCACAGCGTCGCGGGCGACGAGACCTACCTGCTCAAGGTCGTCACCCGCTCGACCGCCCATCTCGACGATTTTCTGACGCGTCTCAAACGCGTCGAAGGTGTCGGGCGTACCCGCACGACGGTCGTGCTATCGACGCCGTTCGAGCGCGGCGGCCTCCCGGTCGAGGCGCTCGCATGACGCCGGCCGCGACCGGTCGCCCCTGTGCGCTGGGCTCGCATCGCGTCATCGCGCCCGCGGGAGCGCTACCCCAAAACGCCTGGAAAATCGACAATGCGCCGGTCGCGCACGAGAACGAGATCCTGTGCGAGGTCGAGACGCTCAACGTCGACTCGGCCTCGTTCAAGCAGATGTACGACGCGTGCGCCGGCGATGCGGACGCGATCGGCGCGCACATTCTCGCCACGGTGCAGGAGCGCGGTAAGCAGCACAATCCGGTCACCGGCAGCGGCGGGATGTTCGTCGGCCGGGTCCTAGGGATCGGCGATTCGCTGGCCGCCCGCGACGACATCGCCGTCGGCGACCGCATCGCCTCGCTGGTCTCGCTTTCGCTGACGCCGCTGTTGCTCGAGCGCATCGAGCACGTCGATGTCGCGACCGGCCAAGTCCGTGTGCGCGGGAAAGCGATCCTCTTCGAGAGCGGCATCTACGCGCGGCTGCCGGCCGACCTGCCGGTTGCGGTGGCGCTCGCGGTGCTCGATGTTGCCGGCGCGCCGGCTCAGGTCCGCCGCCTGGCCAAATCCGGCGCGACGGTGTGCGTGATCGGTGCCGACGGGAAATCGGGACTCTTGGCCTGCGCGCAGGCCCGCGCCGCCGTCGGGCCGCTCGGACGCGTGGTCGGGATCGTGCCCAGCGCTGAAACGGACGGGGCGCGGCTGCTGGCCGATCGCGGGTACGTCGACGCGCTGATCGTCGCCGATGCGCGCAACACGCTAGCGGTCTTGGAGCAGCTGCCCGCATCGCTGCCCGAGTTGGCCGACCTGGTCGTCAACTGCGTGAACGTCGGTGGAACCGAAGTGGCCTCGATCCTGTGTTGTAAGGATCACGGAATCGTGTACTTCTTCTCGATGGCCACCTCGTTCACGGCCGCCGCACTCGGCGCCGAAGGAATCGGCAAAGACGTGAGCATGATGGTCGGAAACGGATACGCCAAAGGCCATGCCGCCGTCGCGCTGCAGACGCTGCGCGACCATCCGCCGCTCAAAGACTATTTCATCGCGCGCTACGGCGCGAGCGCCTAGGAGTTCGTCGACCCGTGCATCATCTCGCCAAACCCCCCGTCGATCCGGCGGAACTCGAGCACCGCAACATTCGTCAAGGCGAATTCTGGCGCGGTGTCCCCGCCTATGAGGACGTCGACGAGGCAACCTTCCTCGATCACATCTGGCAGGGCCGGCACTCGGTCAAAACGACCGACGAGCTGTTCGAGACGATCGGCGCTATCGTCGATCCGACGTTCCTCGAGGACGCACGCGAAGGCTTCCGCCGCGCGCCGATGGCGGTCCGCGTGTCGCCGTACATGATCGCCTCGATCGACTGGACGCGACCCTACGAGGATCCCATCCGGCGGCAGTTCATTCCGGTTGCTTCCAAGCTGCTGCCCGATCATCCGATGCTGACGCTGGACTCGCTGCACGAACAGGAAGACTCACCGGTGCAGGGGCTGATCCACCGCTACGTCGACAAGGCGCTCTTTCTGCCGCTTCAGACGTGCCCGGTATACTGCCGCTTCTGCACGCGCTCGTACGCGATCGGCCCCGACACGGCGAACGTCGACAAGGCACCGTTGGCAAAGACGACCGATCTGTGGAACGCGGCCTTCGAGTACATCGCGACGCGCCCGGAGATCGAGGACGTCGTCATTTCGGGCGGCGACGTGTATCAGATGGCGCCGAAGAACATCACGCTGATTGGTGAGGCACTGCTCGCGATCCCGCACATCCGCCGGCTGCGTTTTGCCACCAAAGGCCTGGCCGTGATGCCGATGAAGATCCTCACCGACACGGCTTGGGCCGATGCGATCACGCGCGTCGTGGAAAAAGGACGGGCACAGCACAAGGACGTCGTGATCCACACCCATTTCAACTCACCGAACGAGATCTCGTGGATCACCGAACGTGCGATGAACCTCCTGTTCGAGCGTGGAATCACGGTGCGCAACCAAGCCGTCCTGATCCGTGGAGTGAACGACGACGTGCGCACGATGACGACGCTGGTGAAGCGCTTGTCGTGGATCAACGTTCATCCGTACTACGTCTACATGCACGATCTGGTGCGCGGCGTCGAGGATATGCGCACCTCGGTGCAGACCTCGCTGGACATCGAGAAGGCGGTGCGCGGTACGACCGCCGGGTTCAACACGCCGCTGTTCATCTGCGACGCACCGGGTGGCGGCGGTAAGCGCGACGTTCACTCGTTCGACTACTACGACCGTGACAACGGGATCGTCGTGTACAGCGCGCCCAGCGTCAAGCCGGGGCAGTCGTTCCTCTACTTCGACCCGATTGACACGCTGAGCCCTGACGCACAGGCACGCTGGGCCGTTCCGAGCGTCCGCGAGCAGATGATCGCCGAAGCGGTCTTCCGCGCAGGCGGAAAGGTCGCCGCCCTGGCCTAATCCGCTCTCGATGAGCGGTTTTCGAGCCTTTCTGTTCCGCGGGAACGTGATCGACTTGGCGGTCGCCGTCGTCATCGGGGCGGCTTTCGGCGCCGTCGTCACGGCGTTCGTGAAGGACCTGATCACGCCGCTGGTGGCCGCGCTCGTAGGCAAGCCCCATTTCGCCACCCTGGGGTTCACGATCAACGGGAGTCACTTCCCGGTCGGAGATTTCCTCGACGCGCTGGTATCATTTGTCCTCGTCGCGGCGGCCATCTATTTCGTCGTCATCGCTCCGCTGGAGAAGATCGGCCGGCTGCACGCACCTGAGGAGCCCGCCGGGCCGCCGGTTAAGGCGTGTCCGTTCTGCCTGGAGACCGTGCCGGCGGCGGCGACCCGGTGCCGCGCCTGCACCTCGACGCTCGAAGTCGCCGGGCCCTGACGCGTCGAAGGTCCCGCGATGCTCGTCAATGCTGTGATGTACACGTTTCCGCACGACAAGGCCGACCAGGTCGAACAGCTCTTCGTCGACCTGGCCGTCCATTCGCGCGAAGAGCCCGGGTGCCTAGCCTATGAGGTCGCGCGCGGTTCGGGCGCCGACAGCGGGACTTTCATGCTGTTCGAAAAGTGGCGCGATCAAGCCGCACTCGACGAACACTACGCGACCGAGCATTTTCGACGGCTCGGCGTCAACGGGGTCCGGCATCTCGCAACCAGCCGCCACGCGGTCAAGGGCGACCTGATCGCTTAAGCGTGCGGGTGTGCGTGTACTGCGGATCGTCGACGGGCGCCGATCCGCGTTTCGCCGCGGCCGCGCGCGACCTCGGCACCGCGCTCGCGCGGACGGGGATCGGCATCGTCTACGGCGGCGGCCGCGTCGGACTGATGGGCACCGTGGCGGATGCGGCGCTGGCGGCCGGCGGCGAGGTGATCGGGATCATCCCGCGGTTTCTCGAGGAACGCGAGGTCGCCCACGTCGAGGTCGACCTGCGCGTGGTGAACTCGATGCACGAACGCAAGGCACTGATGGCCGAACTCTCGTCGGCGTTCGTCGCGCTGCCCGGCGGTTTCGGCACCTTCGAAGAGTTCTTCGAGATCGTCACCTGGGTCCAGTTGGGTCTGACGCAGGCGCCCTGCATTCTCGCCAACATTCACGGCTACTTCGATCCGCTGCTCGCCCTGGTCGAGGGCGCGCACACCCAGGGCTTCATCAGCCGGCGCAATCGGGCCATCGTCGAATCGTTCTCGACGGTCGACGCGATCGTGCAGCGGTTGGGCGGATTATAGCGGCGCGTCGGCGGCGTGCTGCGCGTAGGTATGCGGATCGAAATACCACGCCGGCAGCGTAGGCGGAAACTTGATCTCGGTAAACGTGATGTCGATTTCCTTGCCGTCGTCGTCGTAGCCGCCGCCGATGACGGCGTGTACGTGCGTCACCACCGGATAGCCGGCGACAGTTCCCATCGTGATGGTATCGGTAGCGGGATACACCTTGGTCGGGCCGCCGCCGACGATAAAGAGCTTGTCCGTCCCGATGAGCCTGTGCAGTTCGAACGTCTTGTGGTCGACGAAGATCTCGCGCAAACGGTTGCGTTCGATATCCCGAATCGGATAGACGTGCAGGTGTAACTCGTCGCCCTCGACTTCTGCCGACTGTATCGCATAATCAAATTCGAATGTCGCGCGGATGGTACCAATAACCGGCACTTCGCTCGCGCTCGGTTCGGGCGTATACGCTTGCGTCACCGGATGCGGGATCGCAGGCGCAGGCTCGAAGAGATCAGCGGTCGGTGGGCCTGGATCCCGGTCCTCGTTAAAAGCCGGGCGATCGAAGGTGAGGTCGCCGCGGGCAAAATCGCGGAAGACGAAGCGCGACAGAGCGGCCCGGTCGCTGTTGCGCATCCAAAAGTGCTTCGTGTAGCTGTTCGGGTAATCGGGATATCCGTTCGTCGCGAGTTGCTTTCGCACGAGCGTGTATGTCTCGTATGGCGGCGGCGGGCGGTGGCTCCGAAAGACCGCCCGAATCTGACCGAGAAGCTGACGCGGCGACAACGTCGGAACCGGTTCGGGCGACGCGGTCGGCGCTGCCTTCGCTGCGCCGATGGCGGCCGCCAGGATCAGAGAAGCGAACATCGTGAGGTTCCTACGTCGCGCACGCTGCACTGGCCCGCCGACTTTGCTTCAAAATGGACGGGAGGCGGACGAATGCGGCGCGTACAGCCCCCGGATGAACTCGTGGCTTCGCACCGCCGCCATTGCGGTCGTATTGCTGATCGCTTTGCCCGCCGGGGCGAGCCTACCGGCATCCACGACGCCCGAGGACATCGGCCGCATCGCCTATGTGAGCGCCGCAACGATCTCGCACCGCGGTACCCGGGTCGCGTTCGTCGTGACGCGCCTCGACGTTCCGCAAAACCGCTACCGCCGAAATCTTTGGCTGGTCAACGCCGACGGCACCGGGCTCATGCAGCTGACGCGCGGCGACGGCGACCTCGAGCCGCAGTGGTCGCCCGACGACCGCACGATCGCCTTCACCGGCACGCGCGGTGACACGTCGCAGATCTACACGATCGCCGTTGACGGCGGGGAAGCACGCCGGCTGACCTCAGAAACCAAAGGTGCCTCAAATCCGCGCTGGTCGCATAACGGCCGTTATCTGCTGTACGGCGCGACGTTCCAAGATCCGCCGCACAAGACGCGCTTCGACGCGGCAGCCGCCGGCGCTCCGCTCGATGCGAAACACGCCGACAGCGACGTGCGCGTGACCGACCGGCTCGATTTCGAAGAGAACGGCAGCGGCGAGAGCTTCACCCGCCACGTGCACCTGATACGCATGCGGACTGACGGCAGCGCGCGCGTCCAGCTGACGCCGATGACGCCCTACGCGGAGAAGGATGCCGCCTGGTCCTACGACGATCGGACGATCGCATTCGTCACGCTGCGGCGACCGGTTGATCCTGCGCGGCTCGATGCTGACATCTACACGATGCCGGCGGCCGGCGGGCCGCTGCGGCGCGTCGTGCTGCGGGCGCGCAACAACGCCGCGCCGGCCTGGTCGCACGACGGGCGGACACTCTACGTCACGGTCATGTCGCGCAACGACCCCTCGGCGTTGCCGGGAATCGATGCCGCGCGCCTCGCCGGCGCCGGCGAACGCCGGGTTGTCGCCGAGAACCAGGTTGCCTTCGGCGATGCGATGCTGAGCGACACGAAGGAGGGCGGTGCGGGCTGCGGACCGCTGCTCGAACCGCACGACCGCTGGTTTCTAGCGGGCGTGAGCGTACCCGGCGGCACCGCGCTCGAACGTTTCGATGCGGTGACCGGCCACGCCACAGCGATCGTCGCGCGCGGTGACGAAGTCGCCGACTGCACGATGGACGACGCCGCAACGCGCGTCGCGTTCACCGCCTCGGACGTCACGCATCCCGGCGAGATCTACGTGCACGATCTCCGTTCCGGTGCGACCCGCCGACTGACCCTCCTCAACGCGGCCTACGAAGCGCGCACGCGCCTCGTGCGCGCGCAGCCGCTGGCGGTGCGTGACGAGGCGGGGTTCGCGGTGCAGGCGTGGTTCTTGCCGGCGAGCGTGCCGCGCGGAACGCGCGCCCCGACCCTGCTTGAGATCCACGGCGGACCTGCGGGCGAGTTCGGCAACACGTTCTTTCACGAGATGCAGATGCTGGCCGGACGCGGCTACAACGTCGTCTACGCGAACCCGCGCGGCAGCGTCGGCTACGGCTACCGGTTCACCGCCGCATTGGCGAAGGATTGGGGCGATCCGATGTTCCGCGACGAGATGGCGGTGATGGATGCGATCGCCAAGCGGCCCGACGTGGACACTCACCGGCTCGGCGTTTTAGGCGGAAGCTATGGCGGCTACGCGACTTTATGGGTGATCGGCCACACCCGTCGCTTCAAGGCCGCGGTCGCCGAGCGCGTCGTCAGCAACATGACCTCGTCGTTTCTCGCCTGCGACGAGTGTGCGTTCTCGAGCACGACCTATTCCTTCGGCAACCCCTGGGACCACCAGGCCGACTATTGGCATCAGTCGCCGGTTCGCGCGATCGCGAACGTCCGCACCCCGCTCTTGCTCCTGCACAGCGATGAGGACACGCGCACGCCGCTGGTCGATTCCGACCAGTGGTTCACGCTGGCGAAGAGCCTGCACCAGACGATTACCTACGTGCAAGTTCCGCGCGAAAATCACGACCTGAGCCGGACCGGCGAACCGGTGCATCGCGTCGAGCGGCTGCACCTGATCGCCGACTGGTTCGCGAAGGAGCTGTGATGCACCGCGTGATGCTGAGCGCGCTGCTGGCCCTCGCACTGCTCGGCCTGGGGGTTCCGGCGCCCGGCGCGGACGCGGCGAGGCGCTTGATCACGCCCGAAGATCTCTTGAAGTTCGCGTTCCTCTCGAACGCGACGATCTCGCACGACGGGAAGCTGGTCGCGTTCGTCGTGAGCCGCGCCGACCTCAAGGATGACGGTTATCACGCGAACATCTGGATCGCCGCCGCCGACGGCTCGTCGGTCACGCAGTTGACGCGCGGCGATCACGACGGTTCGCCGGCCTGGTCCCCCGACGACCGTACCCTCGCGTTCACGCGCGGACATGGCGTACCGCCGCAGATTTTTGCGATCGATCCGGCGGGCGGTGAAGCGCGCCAGATCACGAGCCTGGCGGGCGGTGTGACCGAGTTTTCGTGGTCGCACGACGGGACGCGTTTCGCGCTGACCTCGATCGCGAAGGATGCGCGGCCGCCGGCCGCGGTCGATTGGCGCGCGCTCGGTGCGAAGCCGCCGTCGAAATGGAAGACCAGCGACATCCGCCGGCCGGCGTGGCCGCGCTATCAGCTCAACGGTGACGGCTACGTCGCCAACAAACATCCGCACATCTGGACGATCGGTGCCGATGGAAAGAACCCCAAAGCGCTGACCAACGGTGCCGACGGCGAGACCGGACCCGACTGGTCGCCGGACGACGCCTCGATCGCGTACAACTCGACACCCCTGTCCGATCCGGAAGGCGACCGCGGCGCAATGTTCGTCGTCCCCGCCGCCGGCGGCGCTCCAATGAAGATCCCGGTGGCGCACTACGGTGCCTTCGAGCAAACCTGGTCGCACGACGGAACGCACGTGTTCTATCAATACATTTCGCGCCACGACAACTCCGCGCGGCCGGCGCTCGCGACCGTCAAGGTCGACGGCAGTGACGATCGCACGCTGGCCCCGGAGAACACCTTCGACTTCGGTGACAGCATCATCAGCGATACAAAAGAGAACGGCACCGGCTGCGGGGTCGCCACAAGCCAAGGGACGTTCATCACCGAGATCACGATCAGCGGCGACAACCTCGTCGCCCAAATCGGCGGCGCCCCCGGCGCGCCATACGCGCGCGTCGATCCCAATCGCAACAACACCGGGGAGATCCTCGACTGCTCGGTCAGCCGCTCGGAGGACAGCATCGCGTTCACGGCGCTCGACGCGACGCACCTCTCCGAGGTGTTCGTTGCCGGCCGCGACGGGGTCCGGCACCGTTTGACGCACTTCAATGACGAAATCACGGATTCGCTGTTACTCGCAGGCGCCGCGCAGCGCTCGGCTCCGCTCCGGCCGGGCGAATCGATCCCGTATTATCTGCTGCGGCCTCCGAACGCCGTTCCGGGGAAGAAGTATCCGGTCGTGCTCGACATCCACGGTGGACCCCATGGCGCTTTTGGCAACAGCTTCTTTCATGAGTTTCAAGTGCTCGCTGCTCGCGGCTATATCGTCGTCTACGCTAACCCGCGCGGCAGCTCAAGCTACGACTACGCCTACGAGAGTGAATTGGACGGCAACTGGGGTAACGCGCTGTTCTCCGACGAGATGGCGGTGATGGATGACGTCGCTGGGCGTCCCGACGTCGACATGTCGCGCGCCGTCGTCTCGGGCGGAAGTTACGGCGGCTATGCGACCTTGTGGATGATCTCGCACACCAACCGGTTCCGCGCCGCGCTTGCCGAACGTCCGGTGAGCGATCTGTTCACGGAAATGCTGACCGCCGACTTCGCCGCACCGCTGGCGTTCGATGGGCCGGCCGGGACGCCGCGCGCGTGGGGGCCGCCGGTGCAGGCCTACACCGCCTTATGGCAGCAGTCGCCGCTGGCGCACGTCACCGACGTGCATACGCCGTTGATGCTGCTGCACGGCGATACGGACACGCGCACCCCGATCGACGAGACGCTGCAGGAGTACGAGGCGCTCAAGATGCTTGGCCGCCCGGTTACGCTGGTGCAGTTCCCGCGCGAAGATCACGACCTCAGCCGCACCGGCGAGCCGATCCACCGGATCGAGCGCCTGCACATCATGCTGGACTGGTTCGACCGCTACACGCGCTGAGGCACGCGTTTGGTCGGTGACGAGATCTCGGTGAGGGCCTCGCGGACGATGCGATCCTGTTCGACCGCGTGCGCTCCCGGATAGCCTTCCGAGGGGCTCGCGCGGTAGGGACGACCGATGTAGTCGATCTCGAGCAGTCCGTTCGGCAGCCGTTCCACGATGCGACGCCGCACGTGCGCGCGTGCGCCCATGTTCTTCGGCTCTTCCTGAACCCAAATCAGGCTGGTCGCCTTCTCGTAGCTCGCGATCGTCTGCAGAATCTCGGTCACCGGCAGCGGCGAAAGCAATTCGACCCGCACGATCGCGGTTTTCTTCGCCTGCTCGTAGAGCGGGCTCGCGATCAGGTCGTAGTAGATGTGGCCGCTGCACAGGAGAACCCGCTCGACCCCGGATTTTTCGCCGCCGGCGTAGCGCGGATCGTCGAGAACCTCGCGGAAGCTTCCGCTCGCGAGCTGATCGATGGTGCCGTAAGAGGCGCGATTGCGCAGCAGGCTCTTGGGCGTCATCACGACCAGCGGGTAGGCCTGCTTCGCCGTCGCCTGCGCGCGCAGCAGGTGGAAGTACTGGGCCGCCGTCGAGCAGTTGGCGACCCGGATGTTCCCTTCGGCGCTCAGTTGTAAGAAGCGCTCGAGCCGCGCGCTGGAGTGCTCCGGCCCCGCGCCCTCGTACCCGTGCGGCAGCAGCAGCGTCAGACGCGTCTGCTGTCCCCACTTGGCAGCGCCGGCCGCGATGAACTGATCGATGATGATCTGCGCGCCGTTGTTGAAGTCGCCGAACTGCGCTTCCCACAGCACCAGGGCGTTGGGTGCCTCGAAACTGTACCCGTATTCGAAGCCCAGGCAGGCGTACTCGCTCAGCGGCGAGTTGTAGAGTTCGAACGAGGCCTTCGCGCCGTCCAAATGCTGCAGCGGGATGTAGCGCGCGTCGGTGCGTGCGTCGTGCAGTTCGGCATGCCGGTGCGAGAAGGTGCCGCGGCCGGTATCCTGACCGGTGAGACGGATCGGCGTCCCTTCGGTGAGCAGCGACGCGAACCCGAGTGCCTCGGCGACCGCCCAATCGACCTCGCCGTTCTCCTTGATCGCCTGATCGCGCTTCTGGAACTGCGCGGCCAGCTTGCGGTTGAGCGTGAAACCGTCCGGCACGCTGATGAGGGCGGAGGTCCAGCGCAGCAGCCGGCCCCGGTCGAGCTTCGCCTTCGGCGCCGGCTCGCTGACCCGCGCTGCATTGCCGTCGCCCGGCGCGTGCTGATAGCTATTGCTCTTGACCGCTTTGTGCGCCTCGGTCATCCGCGCCGTGGCGAGGTCCTGCATTTCCTTGGCTTGCTCTTGGGTGAGCACGCTCTGCGCGACCAGCTGTCCGGCGTAGAGCTCGCGCACGGTCGGGTGCGATTTGATCAGCTCGGTCTGGCGCGGCTGCGTGTAGGCCGGCTCGTCCTGTTCGTTGTGACCGAAGCGGCGATAGCCGATCAGGTCGACGATCACGTCGCGCGAGAATTTGCGGCGATAGTCGATGGCGAGATGGACGGCGGCGATGCACGCTTCGACATCGTCCGCGTTCACGTGCACGATCGGCAGATCGTAGCCCTTGGCGAGGTCCGAGGCGTAGCGCGTCGAGCGCCCTTCGGCCGGGTCGGTCGTGAAGCCGACCTGATTATTCGAGATGATGTGAATCGTGCCGCCGGTCGAGTAACCGGCCAGCGCCTGTAGGTTGAGGACCTCGGCCACGATCCCTTGGGCCGCGAACGCCGCATCGCCATGGATGAGGATCGGCGCCGCGACCTCGACGTTGCGCGTCGGCGGATTGACGGCGTGATCGGTCTGGAGGCAGCGCGTCATCCCTTCGACGACGCCGTCGACCGCCTCGAGATGCGACGGGTTGCTCGCCAGTTCGACGTGGATCTTCGTACCGACCGGGGTGACGTATTCGCCGGTCGCACCGTGATGGTATTTCACGTCGCCGGTCACGTCGTCGCCGCCCGCTTCGGGGTTTCCGACGTCATCGCGCGCCGCCGCCGACTCGAACTCGGACAGCAGCTCTTCGTAGGGCCGGTTGACGACGTGCGCGATCGTCGAGAGGCGTCCGCGGTGCGCCATCCCGAGCACGACGGTTTTGGTCCCGTCCTCGGCCAGCATCGAAATCGTCTCTTCGAGCATCGGAATCATCACGTCGAGGCCTTCGATCGAGAAGGTCTTCTGCGACATGAACTGCTTGCGGAAGTAGCGTTCCATCGTCTCGACCTTGGTCAGACGCTGGAGCACCTGCACGCGGCGCTGCGCGGTGAGCGGACGGCGGTGCAGGCCGCTCTCGATGTACTCGCGCAGCCATTCGCGCTGCCGCGTGTTCGAGATGTGCTCGATCTCGTAGGCGATCGTCGAGCTATAGGTCTCGCGCAGCTTCGGCAGCACCTCGGCGAGCGTGTCGCCGGGAACTTTGACCCGCAGTATCGAGGCTGGGATCGCGCGCATCATCGCCGGCGTGAGGCCGTAGGTCGCGGGATCGAGCGAGGGGTCGTCGGGCGGCGCCTCGCCGAGCGGATCGAGGCTCGCCCCGAGGTGGCCGTGGCGACGGTACGCCGACACGATCGCCATGCCGGCGGCGATCGCGCGCAGCATCTCTTCCGAGGGCAGCCCCGGAACTTCGGCGGTCGACGATTCGGCGGCGTCGCGCAGGGTCGGCGCGGTGCCGTTGGCGCTGGTGGTCGCGCCGCGCAGGCCCGCGCTCACGCCGAGCTGTGCGAAGACCGTTTCGTAGAACTCGCCGTCGCCCGCGAGCAGCTGATCGACGCGGCGCAGATACTCGCCCGAGAGCGCTCCCTGGATGACGCGGTGATCGTAGGTCGAGGTCAGCGTCATCACTTTTTCGGCGCCCAGCTGCTCGAGCGTCGCCCGCGACGCGTGCCCGAAACCGGGGGGGTACGCGATCGCGCCGGCGGCGATGATCGCGCCTTGACCGACCATCAGCCGCGGCACGGAGGCCACGGTGCCCAGTCCGCCGGGGTTGGTCAGCGTGAACGTGCCGCCGGTCTGTTCTTCGACCGTCAGCTTGTTGTCGCGCGCCTTCGCGACCAGGTCGTCGTACGCGGCGCGGAAGCTCGCGAAATCGAGCGTGTCGGCGCGCTTGATCACCGGCACGACCAGGAACCGCGATCCATCCTTGCGCTGCGCGTCGACGGCCAGTCCGAGATGAATCCCGGCTTCGACGCGCTGCGGCTTGCCGTCGATGCGGCGGAACGACGCCGTGATCCCCGGGATCTCGCGCGCGGCGCGGGCTAGCGCGAACGCGATGATGTGCGTGAACGAGATCTTCTCGCCGCGGCCGGCCGCTTTGAGCGCCGCGTTGAGTTCGGCCCGCCGCTGCTCGAGCGTGCCGACGTGCAGGGTGCGGAACGACGTCGCGACGGGAATCGTCAGCGACTGCTCCATGTAGGTCGCGAGGGTCGCCAACGAGCCCTTGAGCTCCGTGACCACGGTCTCGGCGCCCAGCGGCGGATACTGCACGGCGGGCGCTACCGACGCCGCGCCGAGGCCGCCGCTGAAGGCGACCTTGCCGGAGGCGACCGCGGCTTCGATGTCCTCGCGCAGGATCAGCCCGTCGGGGCCCGAGCCCGTCAGCTTCGAGGCATCGATGTGCAGCCGCTCGACCAGCCGCCGCGCGTGATGGGACAGGACGCCGCGAGCGGCGCCGTTACCCGCGCCGGGCCGCTCGGGGGGCGGGGCGGCACTTCCGGCCGAGCCGTAGCCGCTGGGGGTGACCAGTTCCGGTTCGCCCGGTTTGCGGGGCGCCGCCGCGGCGGGCGGGGCCGATGCGGCAGCCGCGCCCTCGGGCTTGGCGGCCGTCGTATCGATCTCGGCCAGCACCGCGCCGACGGGGACCGTCGCGCCCTCCTCGCCGTGAACCGCCGTGATGACGCCGCTGGCCGTAGAGGGGACCTCGACATCGACCTTGTCGGTCGTAATGTCGACGATCGTCTCGCCTTCGTCGACCCAATCGCCGACTTTCTTGCGCCATTCGACGATCGAGCCTTCACTCACCGACTCGCCCATCTCGGGCAGGGTGACGTTCACCAGCGTTTGCAAACCGTTCTCCGGGGACGTACCTTCTTCGCGCCAGGCTTTCGGCTCCAGCCGCGACGACCCATGGTACCACTAGAACACATCGTGGGGCGTGGACCGTTGTCGTCGGCCTCCGTACGGTCGCTCGCCCCCTGGCGAGAACTAGCGTCCCTTTCCGGGTATCCTAGGGGACATGCGCACCCTCGTATTTGCCTTTCTGACCGCCCTGGCCGCCTTTGCACTGACCGGACCGGCGGTGGGTCAGCAGACGCCGAGCCCGGCGCCGATCGGGACCGACGCGCCCAACCCCTCGACGGTCGTCCACATCAAGAACTACGCCTACGCGCCGGTTACCGTCACGATAGCGGTCGGAAAGAGCGTAGCCTGGGTCAACGACGATGCCGTGTCACACACCGTCACCGCACGTGACGCATCGTTCGATTCCGGCAACCTCGACCAGAACGCGAACTACACGCACACGTTCACCAAAGCCGGGACCTACGCGTACTACTGCGCGTACCATACGTATATGAAAGGCACCGTCGTCGTGAAGTAACGGCGCAGGCCGCCCGCGCCTTTCTCGTCATCCAGGAGTAGGTAAAACGCGATCTGGGGCGCGTGGCGTGGATGCCGCGCTAGCCTCGGGCGACGGCGACGCCGACGGTGCGGTGCTCGGGGACGGCGTCGGGAGCGGCACGACCCGGCATGCGCCGGCGGCGACGTCGTCGCCGAGCAGCAGCGGAATCTGTGCGCCGCGCGGGATCACAACGTCCTTTCCGTGATGCAGAAAGCCATACGGTCCGAGGATGTAGCCGGCAAACGGAATCGCGCCGACGATCCCCGGAATGTTCAGCGACGCCCCGGTCGCCGTTGCCCGCTTGGCGCTCGACCAATCGATGGAAACCGGCACATGCTGGCCGCTCGGGAGCGTGAGAAAGCGCGCCTCGAGCACGACGTAGCCGCCCTGTCCGGCGCGCTCCGCATGTTTCGCGATCGCGATCAGGCCAAAGCCGATCGTGCCGGCCGGAACGGGCGTCCCATCGGTAAGCTGCACCGCATCGACGGTGACGAAACGGAACGGGTCGTTGGCGCGCGCTTTGCCGGAGTCGATGTCGTCCTCGAGCGCGACGGCGACCCGCACGCAGGGCGGCTTCGCCGGCTCGCCGATCCCGAGCGCCGTCGCGAGCATCAGAACGGTTATCGTGAGCGCCCAGCCGCGCCGCAGCCACACCGGCATTGATCCCCTACAGTCGTGCGTAGGTGAGTCGTACCCTTCCGGCAACCTCAACGTGGGCCGCAGCGCAACTCAAAGCGCTGGGTCGCTCATGCGTTCGAGAAAAAGAACCAGAAGCGAACGATGCGACGCGGCGCTGTTATTCGGCGACGACGGGTTGGGGCAAGGAGAAACGCACGACGGGCTCGTGCGCGACCTCGAACGCCATCGAGTTGGCGAGAAAACATTTCGCGTGCGCGTCATCATGCAGCTGCAGGGCCGCCGCAAGGTCGGCGCCCGGCGCGAGCGTCACCAGCGGATGCAGCGTCACGCGCGTGAAGGCTCCGTCGCGCATGCCGTCCTCGACCATCTCGCCTTCGGCGTGATCCTCGTACGCCACAACGTTGATCCCGGCGTCGGCGCAGAGGTGCAGGTACCACAGCTGATGGCACGAGGATAGCGCCGCAACCAACAGTTCTTCCGGATTCCAGCGTGAGGCGTCGCCCCGAAAAGCGGGGTCGGATGACGCCGCAATCGGCGCTTTCCCCTCGGCAAGCAAGACGTGGGAACGTTCGTAGCTGCGATAGCTCGACGTTCCGCTGCCGGTATTGCCGGTCCACTGCAGCGTCGTGCGATAACGATGGGTGCGCGCGCTCGACGCGCTAGGCACTGCCGTACTGCAGCGAGTTGTGCCGCACGATCTCGCTCGGCGGGGCGGCCAGCGTCAGCACGTTCGGATATTCGAACAGCCGGTTCGCCGTCGCCTCGACCGCCGGAGGGATCCCATCGCGGTCGGTCGCTGCGAAATTCTTGTATGTCCCCTCCCCGACGCACAGCCGAATGAATTCGTCCAGGCCGAAGGCGTTCGAGCGGGAGCCCAGCGCGACGTCGATTTCACCGTCGCGCGAGCGGCACACGATGACCCGGCGCGCCCGCTTCGAAAACTCGATCCGCGTGGGACGCACGTCGGTGACCTCATAGCCTTCATCCAGCAAGCGCGCGAAGACCTCGAGCACCGCCGATACGAAAACCTGATCGTGATCTTCCGTCATGTCAGCACCTAAGCATCGAGCGACCGGGATCCGGGCGAAAACTACTTCTGGGCCGATGCGGGGACGCCCGCCGAAAAGGTGGGTCCGCATACGCGGAAAGTGTCCTTGTGGTGCTCAGGAAGGGACTCGAACCC
>PMOG01000243.1:0-4768 GCA_003161555.1 Vulcanimicrobiota bacterium
GCCTGGAGCATGTCGAGCGCTTCGCCGCCGCGGCACTCACCGACGATGATGCGGTCGGGTCGCATACGCAGCGAGTTGCGGACCAAGTCGCGGATCCGGATTTCGCCGGCGCCTTGAATGTTCGGCGGGCGAGCTTCGAGCCGGACCACGTGGTCCTGGTTGAGCGAGAGCTCGGCCGCGTCTTCGATGGTGATGATGCGGTCGGTGTTGGCGATGTAGCCCGAGAGGACGTTCAGGAACGTCGTCTTCCCGGAGCCGGTGCCGCCCGAGACCAGGATGTTGAGCCGCGCTTCGACGGCGGCGCGCAGGAAGTCGAGGATCTCGGGAGCGGCGGCGCCGATCCGGATCAGGTCCGACGCCTGCATGCGGTGCGCGCCGAAACGGCGGATCGTGAGCGTCGCACCATCGAGCGAGAGCGGCTCGATGATCGCGTTGACGCGCGAACCGTCGGGTAGACGCGCGTCGACCATCGGCTGCGATTCGTCGATGCGGCGACCTAGCGGTGCGATGATGCGTTCGATCATCGCGCGCAGGTGCTTCTCGTTGGTGAAGCGTTTCTCGCTGCGTTCGATGCGGCCGTTGCGCTCGACGTACACGCGGTTCGGCCCGTTGACCATGATTTCGCTGATCTCGGGGAAACGCAGCAGATCTTCGAGCGGCCCCAGGCCGACCGCTTCGTCGACGATCTCGAGCTTCAGCCGGGCGGCTTCCTCAGCCGAACCGACTTCCGAACGGCCCTGCAGCAATTCGCTGACGATCGCATCGACTTGCCCGCGCAGCTCGTTCATCTTCGACGCTTCGTCGGTGACGCGCGTCAGCTTGGTCGGGTCGATGCGGTTGGAAAGTTCGTCGTGGATCTCGGTCTTGAGGCGATCGTATTGACCGGCGATGCCCGCATTGCCGCGCGGCAAGGCCGGTGCGTTCGCCTGTTCCGTCGTCTCGCCGGGAACGCCGTTGCCGCCGGACGCCGAACCGGCCGTCGCGATCGAAACGACCTTGGCGTCGTTGGGGCGGCGCGGTCCCAGGCGGCGGTCGCCGACGGGTGCTTGCGAGGACGGCGAAAGTTTGATCGGGGCCGAAAAACCGGACGGCGTGGCGACCATCTCGGCAAACTGCTCGAGCGCGCGCTCGTAGCGGCGATCGCCCATCGGCGGGATCTCGACCGCGACTTTCACGCCCAGTGCCGATTCGAGGCGGCCGCGTGAGATCGCGTTGCGCGGATCCCGCGTCACCGAGACGACGTCGACGCTGTCGGGCTGAATGCCGAAGCGTTCGAACTCCATCTGCGCGACGCGGGCGCTGGTCAAGCCGAGCACCGACGGCTCGACGACCAGTACGAAGCGGCGGCCCAGCGCGACGAACGCGCGCACCGCGGCCGCAAACGGCTGCGGTGCGTCGATGATGACGATCTGTTTGTGCGCGCTGACATCGTCGGCCAGCTCTTGAACGACCGGGGGTTTGATCGTGAATGCGCCGTTGAAGGTCGCGGTCATCTCGATCAGGGTCAGTTTCCCGTCGTCGACGCGGGCGACGTTCGGCGACGAGCGCGCGGTATCGAGCGCGCGCACCTTGTCGAGCAGCACCGCGATGGCGCGCCGCGCGACGAGGTCGCCGTCGACGAGCGCTACGTCGCTGCGCTTCGAGAGCCGTTTGGCTGCATCGACGCAAAGCGTGGTTGCGCCGCAGCCGCCCTTCGAACCAATGACGACGACGACTTCGGCGCTCATTGCATGACCTTGTCGCCGTTGATGACTTGAACCGGCGGCGGCAGATTCCGCTGCGGCTGGATCGCCGGCGGAATAGGAGCGGGCACAACAGGAGCCGGGGCGGGGGCGCGCGCCGGCGCAGCGGCGGCGATCGAGAGATCGATCGGCTCGCCGAGCATCGGGTGCGGACCGGCATCGCCCGGCGAGCGGAGGTCGAGGCGGATGGTTGCGTTGAGGTCGACCAGCGTGAGCAGCGCCGCTTGCTGCGGCGTCAGCTCGAACGTGATCGTCGGGAAGCCGTCGGGCGCAGGCGTCGCGCCGCCGGCTTGTTCGAGTGAGGTGCCCATCGCGAGCACCGGGACGTCGCGCAGGATGGTCGCGGCCTTGGGCGACACGCCGTTGCGCTGCGAGGAGACGGCGATCACGTCGACGTGGTCGCCGGGCTGGATCAGGTTGCCGACGCCGCGTACGCGGTCG
Organism: Vulcanimicrobiota bacterium; assembly: GCA_003161555.1. Classification (GTDB taxonomy): domain Bacteria; phylum Vulcanimicrobiota; class Vulcanimicrobiia; order Vulcanimicrobiales; family Vulcanimicrobiaceae; genus Vulcanimicrobium; species Vulcanimicrobium vanleeuwenhoeki. The sequence goes on from PMOG01000243.1 coordinate 2,184, forward strand.
AGCGGAATCGAGATGGCGCGCATGCCGCGCGGCAAATGCGTGACCAGCGCGGCTTGTGCGACCGCGACGACTTTGGACGCGGTCACCGTGCCGCCGGCCGGAATCGACACCGCGGCGATTTTGCCGACCGCCGCAGCGGGCGCGCTCAGGGAGTCGGGATCGATCGCATCGCCGGGACGCATGACGGTGGTGAGCATGTCGTCGGTGATCAGGGCACGCGCCGGAATGGCCTTCGCCGCGACGACGACGGCGCGTGGGGCGACGGTTGCGCTCTTCTGACGTCCGTACGACGTCAAGTAGTTAAACGTCAGCCAACCCGTGCCGAGCGCGAGAACGGCGGCGATGATAAGCGTCGTCGAACGACGGTCTAGGCGCGGACGAGCTGTAACCACGGTGCGAAGGTCTCCGATGCCAGAAGGACAAGCGCGCCGGCGGCGATCGCCAGAGCGTAGGGGAGTTTGTTGCGGCGGGCGGGGTCTGAATCCATGCCGGCCTCGAGGCTACCCGCGGCTGCCGCGACCGCGAAACGGTTCATCGTGACGCGGAGCCGGCCTTGGCGAGCCAGCTCCACGGTCGAGAGAACGCCGCCCGCCAGGGCGGTAGCGAGGAGGAAGGTCGCGGCTCCGGGCCAGTTCGCCAGCGCGGCGCCCGCGGCCAGAAGTTTGACGTCGCCCCCGCCGATCCAGCCCCGCCCGTAGGGGAAGCTGCCGGCGACGAAGACGATTGCGAAGAGAAGGACCGAAACGAGGACGCTCCACGGTCCGTGGAGCGCTGAAAACCCGATCGCCAGCGCGGCGACCCCGAACGTCAATGCGTTGGGGATGCGCCGCGCCGCGAGATCGGAACACGCCGCCAGCAAGGAGGCGCCGAGCAGTACCATTGCGGCCAGCATCGGCTTCCTCCCCGTCTGCGTAACGGCGTGCGACTAGATCAGGCCGCGCCGACCGATGAGCCGACGGTGCTGAACAGATTCGAGATCTTGCCGCCGAGGAACGAGATCGCCGCGATGCAGAGGACTGCGATCAGGGCGACGACCAGGGAGTATTCGACGAGCGTGGCGCCCTCTTCATCGAGGGTCATTGAACGGAGGTTGCTGAGCACGTGAGTGTCCTTTCGAGACGGGTGGGGAGGGGGAGGGGCGGGCTCTCGGCCGTCGGCCGAGGCGTCGGGTTAGGCGCCGGCGACCGAACTGCCGACGCTCGAGAAGAACGTGGAGAGTCTGCTTCCGAGCAGAGAGATCGCTCCCAGGCAGAAGCAGGCAACCAGCATAAGGATTACCGAGTATTCGACGAGTGTCGCCCCGCTCTCGTCCGTGACGAGGTCACGGAGCGAGCACGACAGCTCGGTCATTTTGGTAGCTTGTCCAGTGGCGAGTCTACCCGTGGGCTCGTATGACCCACGATGATCCGTTTACTCGCCGGCGTGACTCCGGGTAGGGAAGTCGCCGTCGCGACGATGGCGGTCCCGGGGGGTGCCCCGGAGCTGGTGCCGATGATCGCTTCATACGTGCCGTCGGCGCCGGTCCGCACCGAGGTGCGGGAGAGCACGACTACCGGGATGTCCCGTGAGATTTCACCGGTTAGCGTGATCGTGATCGGGAGATCGGCCGGCCCCTGGCCGCGCACCGAAACCGCGTCGCGGCCCGGCACGAAGGTGAGGTCGACGGTGAGCGCGCCGCTGGCTGACGTGGCCGGAGCCGGTGCCAGGCGAGGCGGCGGGGGCACCGGGAAGGCCAGCGCGATACTGCGCAGCGCCGCGACCGTCGCAGGAGAGATGACGAGATCGGTCCCGTCAAACTCCGGCGCCCGATCGGCGGAGATCATGCGATCCCCGACCCGGTAGAGCTGTTCGCCGGCGCGAAATACGACGACGACGCCGGGCCGCGTCAGGGACACCGATGCTTCACCCGGCAGCCAAGCGTACGTATACCCGGTCTCCGCAGCGATCCGCGCCAAGGGCACGGAACGCTCGGCCGCCGCGGCGGGGAAGGCCACGGAAGCGATAACGAGAGCGGGAACGACGAGGCGGACGAATGACAACATGCGGTCTCCCGAAGGTGGNNCTATCCTTCGCAAGCCACTTCTGGGAAGCATTGGCGACGAATCTTAGCGTAATGCCTGCGGTCCGTTGACGCGTTAACGGTCGTTTGGCATGTCATACTGCGGTCGATGCAGTGGCACCGTTCCGTCGCGTCCATCCTGGGCGTGTCCCTCGTGACGCTTTCCTTCCCGATCCCCGCACCGGCGATCGAGCACATCATTTCGCTCTCGGTCGGGTCTTCGCACGTCGTGCCGGCCCCCGGGATCATCCGGGTCGCAGTCGGCGACGGTTCGGTGGCGGGCGTCGTCCCAGCCGGCGATCAGCTGATCATTAACGGAAAGTCTCCGGGCCGCACCAACGTCGCGATCTGGATGCGCGACGGGAGCCGCGAGCAGTACGAGGTCGTCGTCACCGACTCGGGCATCGACACGGTCGAGCAGATGATCCGTCAGGCGCTGGACCTTACGAGCGTTTCCGTCTCACAGGCGGGCGGCGCCATCCTGGTGCGCGGCACCGTGCCCGATGCCACCCAGATGACCCACATC
>PMOG01000243.1:4781-8814 GCA_003161555.1 Vulcanimicrobiota bacterium
GCCCGCGATCCGCTGACCTCGCACGTCCGCGTCGACGGCGACGGCAAGGGCAACATCGTGGTCAGCGGCTCGGTCCACGACCGCGCCAATGCCGAGCTCGTGCTCGGCCGCGTGCGCAGCCTCTCGGGGCCCTACCTGTCGGCTGACGGCAAGATCATCGACCGTCTGGCAACCGAGACCACCACCCAGATTGCGATCAAGGTCAACATCCTCGAGATCGACCGCACCGGCCTCACCCAGCTGGGCATCCGGCTTCAGGGTGCCGTACCGGATCCGACCAACCCCGGCGTCTTCACGATCGGCGATCCCAACATCGTCGCGGTTGAGGGAGCAGGTTCGGGAATCGTCGGCCGCGCGCTCAACATCGCCCCGTTTTTCCGGCTCACCCGCTTGGCCCCGACGCTCGATCTCATCCAGCGCACGGGTCACGCCCGTATCCTGAGCTCCCCGGACCTGGTGACCTCGCCCGGTGAGGCCGCCACGTTCCTCGTCGGCGGCCAGGTCCCGTACGCGGTCTCGACCGGCCTCGGTCAGACGACGATCGTCTTCAAGGAGTACGGGGTAAAGCTCGACATGACGCCGACCTTGCTCCCCGATGGCACCATTGAGACGAAGATCGCCCCGGAAGTTTCGGACCTCGATTTTTCCAACGGCATCACGCTCAACGGTTTCGTCGTCCCGGCACTCAAGACGAGCAGGCTCTCGACCGACGTGATCACCCATAACGGCGACGCGGTGGTCATGGGCGGCCTGCTCCGGCGCATCGAGCAGAAGAACATCGACAAGTTTCCGATCCTTGGAGATCTGCCGATCTTGGGCAAATTGTTTCGCTCGACCAATTACCAGCTCACCGAGACGGACGTCGTGTTCGTGATGACCCCCGACGTCGTCGTGCGCTGATGAACGTCGTCCGCATGCTGGCCGCGCGTTCCCTCGATGAGGGCGGTGCCGTGCTGGCCGAATACGCCCTCATCCTGGGCCTGCTCTCGTTGGCTTCGGTGTCGGTTCTTTCGTTGATGGGCGGGCAGGCCACGGCCTCGCTGCAGAACACCACCAGCGTGCAGCTGCAGTACGAGCAGACCCCGCCATGATGCGGTTTCAGCGCGGAGCCGCGCTTCCCGAAACGGCGCTGTCACTCACCGTCATGCTGGCCGTGCTGGTCGGCGGCCTGCGCCTTGCGCTGGTGGGCTACGAACAGATTTCCGCCGACGGCGGCGCCTCGTACGATTCGCGCCAAACCTCGTACACGGTGACCGATCCCGGCGACACGACCACCCTCAACCCGGGCGCGGCGACGATTGCCGTGTATCCGCACACGGCCGATGGGACGATTACTCCCAGTTCGCCGCTGCCGGCGCCGACCGTCAGCGTCTCGACGCAATACGGTTTCGACCAGACGACCAACCGTCACGGCGGCACGTCGATGATCCAGCCGCTGCAGCAGTTCACGACGATCACCAAGAACAACGTCGACTCGCTTTCACCGTGGACGGGCGGCAGCGTGCTCGCCGTTACCGGCTACGGCGTGGACGTCGCGTACCTCGAGACCGGCGTGCACGCCAACGTGAACGGCGACGACTTCAACACGGGGCAGTCGACGACCGATGCGGTCGACTACTTCCAGCACGGCGAGAACACGCCGCCGTATTTCGGCGGGTTCGACTACATGACGTTTTGCCCGACGACCAACGCGGCCAGCATGACGACCGGAACCGGCTGGACGTCGTGCACGGGCGGCATCTCCTACCGCGCGCTGGGACTGGCGGAGTATTTGACCACCGACAACTGGACGCGCGCCGCGCCGGGGATCACCCCCGAGAACTCCGGCGGCAGTTCGGGCGTGTTCTGGGAGACGCTCTACCACCACGACGTGTTCGCGCAGATCAGCGCGGCGCTGCCGCCCAACCTCAGTACGCCCGCCAACGTCGCGAACGCGCAATCCATCCTGGATTGGGGCGATTCGGTCACCCCCACCGCCGGCGCCCAGGCGTATTGGACCGGGAAGGGATTCACGATCACGTGCACCCCGATCGTATACACGACGGCGTGCAACGACGACATCATCAAGGTCTTCTCCTGGGATCAGATTCGCGCGGCCGGTAACCCGCCGGCCGGCTACACGCCGGGAAGCCTGCCGCTTTCACCGGGCGCCGGGTATCCGCCCGAATGACGCCGGCGATGAAGCACCACGCGCAGCGCGGGCAGGTACTGCCCGTTTGGGCCGTCGGCATCGCGGCGATGCTGATGCTCGCCTTCATGGTGATTCGCTACGCGGACATCGTGCAGTGGCAGATCCGCGCCCAGAACGCGGCCGACTCGGCCGCGCAGGCCGTCATGGCACTGCAGACCGAGCAGCTCAACGAAATGACCTCGACGCTCTATGCAGCGGCGGTCGAAGAGTATCGCATTCGATTCACCCTGTACGGGATGAGCAACTTGGCATTCGGCAACGGCGGCTGCCAGACCACCAGCGCGTGCGACTCACGCTATCAAGCGGAGTACACGAGCTATCTCAAAGCGGTCTATCGCTATCGCGCTGAGGTCGAACTCCTCAGCCAGATCGCAGCCAACTTGAACTTCGCGACAACGCAAACCGATGCGAGTGCATTGCTTGCGAAGATGCAACAGCCGGCCGTGTGCGGGACCAGCGGCGGGCTCGATTGCGCGTTCAATTACGCGCTCCTCAAGTACCAAGTCCGCACGCCTGTCTATCAGGTGCTGATGGATTCGGTCGCCTTCGTGCTGCCCTCGGAAGGCCGTCACATGAATCCCGCGCTCAACGTCAACGCCGCCTACAATCCTGCCGAGGTCGAGGTGTCGGTGTGTGCGGACGTCCCCTCCCCGGTGCCGGGGTTCTTCGGCTTCCAGCCGGCAGCATATCGCGTGGTCGCGCGCTCGGCAGCGACGGCCGTGATGCGCGAGCAGGATTGGTTCCAGCCCGGTTCGCTGCAGAACCCGTTCAAGTCTTCGCTGGGCGGCGGCCTGGCGTACTATCAGCCGGAGGAGTTTCCGTCGGGCAGCAGTGCCAATGACGGAACCGGTTTCGACTGGTACGCCGTGCAGTACGGCGGTAACTCGGCAACCGCGTATGCTGCGCTCGACGGCTACGCCTTCCAAGTCTTCGACGACGATTTCACCAAGTTCGTCGGCTGGTGGGGCGCGGTCCCGATTCGTCCCTTCGTGGGCTATCAGAACTCGATCCAGCTGGGATGTTCGTCGTGAAGCGCCGCGCATCGTTCTGGCAGCGCGGTGCTGCACTCGCCGAGACCGCGATCGTGTTGCCGCTGGCGCTGCTGGTCGTGTACGGTGTCGTTTGGAGCACGCAGTACGGCGCGCTCGACGAACGCGTGCAGACGGCCGTGCGCTATGCCGGCGTCCTGGGCGCGACCGCCCAGCCCTACCACGACTACTCGTTGTTTTCGCTCTACAACGGGATCGGTCCCAATCCGAGCATCGGCACCGTTCCGTGCCCGTCGCCCCCGCCCGACTTCACCTCCGGCGGATCGGATATCTCGAGCCAGACGATCACGATCGCCCCGTTCTTCCAGAATAACCCGAGCCCGCCGAACCCGCTAGCGAACTCGGCCAGCTGTACGGTCGTGCGCCCGATCATTTCCGGCGGCGCCCTCTCGCGCTCGTATTTGCTGCTCGACAGCGAGCCCGCGATCAGCGTCGGCATGCCGCAGTTCGGCAACACGTACGGCGGCACGATCAAAGCGACCAACGATTTCTACCGTTCGCCGGATCTGTTTTCACTCGCCCAGTGTCTCGCCGGCGCCTATGGCGGCGTGCTGCAGAGCGCGCTCGACCCTACCGTCGACACGAGTGATCCGACCATCGGCGATACCGAGATCGGTACGCCCAACACGACGCCGCTGAGCTTCACCGCCTGCGACAGCGCCTTCCCGAGCCCGGGGCCGATCCCGTCGTCGACCTACGCGCCGACGCCGCCGCCGACCCCGCCGCCGGCGACGCCGAGTCCGACCGGCACGCCGAACCCGACGCCGAGCCCGACGCCGACCGCGACGCCGAC
>PMOG01000244.1 GCA_003161555.1 Vulcanimicrobiota bacterium
ACAACGGCTGCCGCCCGCCCAAGCGCCGGCGCGTGTAAGGGATACCGAGAAAAGATTATGGCCCGCTACACTGAAGCCGTCTGCCGCCTGTGCCGCCGCGAAACCGCGACCTCGAAAACCGGCGAGAAGATCAAACTGTTCCTCAAAGGGGACCGCTGCCTCTCCAAAAAGTGTGCGGTCGAACGCCGCGGCACCGCGCCCGGTCAGAAGACGCAGAACACCAAGACGCGTCAGAAGATCTCGGAGTACGGCCGCCAGCTGCGCGAGAAGCAGAAGATGCGCCGCTACTACGGCGTGCTGGAGACGCAGTTCCAGAACTACTTCCGCGAGGCCCAGCGCGTGAGGGGTCAGACCGGCGCGACATTTCTCCAGCTGCTCGAACGGCGGCTCGACAACGTCGTGTACCGGCTGAACCTTGCCTCGAGCCGCGCTCAGGCGCGCCAGCTGGTCACCCACCGCCACTTCCGCCTCAACGGCCGGATCGTCAACATCCCTTCGATCATCGTAAAGCCGGGCGACGAGCTGTCGATCGGTGATGGTTCGAAGTCCTCCGACCTGTTCGCAGGCCTGATCGAGACCGCCAAAAACCGCCGCCATCCCGAATGGCTCGAGTTCAACGAAACCGACGCCACCGCGAAGGTTGTTGCACTCCCGTCGCGCGAGCAAATCGACACGCCCGTCGATGAGCAGCTCATCGTCGAGTACTACTCGCGCTAAGCCCCACCCCACCACCGCTAGGCGTAGGATCGTCTCAGGACCACTGAGGCGGATAACGTAAGCGGAGAAAGACTCCCGCCACTCCACATGATGAATGTTATCGAAGCGCCGGTCGGCGCGCAGATCGAAGTCCGCGAACGGCGCGAAAACTACGCCAAGTTCGTGATCGAGCCGCTGGACCGCGGCTTCGGCATCACCCTCGGCAACGCGCTGCGGCGCATCCTGCTGTCGTCGATCCCCGGCGCGGCGGTCACGTACGTCAAGATCGACGGCGTGCTGCACGAGTTCTCGACGATTCCGGGCGTCGTCGAAGACACCGTCGACCTGCTGCTCAACCTCAAAGGCCTGCCGATCAAGCTGAACACCGAGGACCCGAAGGTTCTCTCCCTCAGCGTCAGCGGCTCCAAGGAAGTGACCGCGGGTGACATCGCGCCGGACGCCGACGTCGAGATCCTGCAGCCGAACTATCACATCGCGACGCTGTCCAAGAAGGACGCCAAGCTGTCGATGGAGATCGGCATCGAGAAGTCGCGCGGTTATGTCACCTCCGACAAGCAGCGCAACATCGAACACATGATCGGGCTGATCCCGATGGACTCGATTTTCTCACCGATCCGGAAGGTCAACTTCAGCGTCGACGACACGCGCGTCGGCCAGTCGGTCGACTTCGACCGGCTCACGCTCGAGATCGAGACCAACGGGTCGATCACGCCGGATGACGCGCTCTCCGAGGCGGCCCAGATCCTGACCGATCAGCTCCACCTCTTCATCGGCTTCTCCACCGAAGAGAAGCCGGTGGCGACGGCCCCTACCAGCGAGTGGGACGTGCCGGTCGAAACCCTCAACCTGTCGGTGCGCTCGTTCAACTGCCTTAAGCGGGCGGGGATCTCGAAAGTCTCCGAACTGCTCGATATGACGGAAGACGAGATCATCAAGATGCGCAACTTCGGCAAGAAGTCGCTCGACGAGATCAAACAAGTCCTCGACGAAAGGGGCCTGTCGCTCCGCGCCGCGTAGGCACGACAACACACCATGCCGCATCAAGTCGCCAACAAGCGCCTCTCCCGAACCGACGGCCATCGCAAGGCGCTGCTGCGCAATCTCGCGACGTCGTTCTTCAAGCACGAGAAAATCGAGACGACCTCGGTCAAGGCCAAGGAGATCTCGAAGGTCGTCGACCGCCTGATCACGCAAGCGCGGCGCGGCGACCTGCACTCGCGGCGGCTGGTCGCGTCGTACCTGACCGAGGAACCGGTCGCGAAGAAGCTGTGCGAACAGATCGCGCCGGCTCTCAAGGAACGCACCGGCGGCTACACGCGCATCACCAAGTCGCGCGTCCGCCCCGGCGACGCTGCCGAGTTAAGCATCCTGGAGCTCGTCAAGTAACGCTGTGACGCTTCTCTCGGCGGCCGGCGTCGTCGCTACGTTCCTTGTGTGCTTCAGCACACGGCGGAACTAGGCTCCTCGCCAGCCCCCGAGATAATCGCCACTTCGGGCGTTACGGCTCATGGGCACGATTACGGCGGATGAACCGCTGAGTCTGACTTCGGTGACGCGATCGTTTATCGCGGATAGCATCACGCCCATCGCAGCGTACCTCGCCCTGGCTCAACCAGGGCGTTCGTGTTTGCTGGAGTCGGTTGAAGGCACCGAACGGATCAGCCGCTTCTCGTTCGTCGGCTTGGACTACCTCGACTCGGAGGTCGTCGACCGCGACCCGGCGATGCTGGAGCGGATCCGCGCGATCGTCGGGAAGTACCGGCTCGACCGCAGCGACCTGCCGTTTCCGGGCGGTGCGGTGTGCACGTTCACCTACGATGCGGCACGGGCGCTGGAGCCGGTGCTGCACCGGGCGCAGGCCGAGGCGCCGCCTGCCGACGTGCGCTTCAGCGACGCCCTGATCGTCGTGCCGGGCACCTGGGTCGTGTTCGATCATTTCACCCACCGGATGACGTTGATCGGATTCGCGCGCGAGGAAGAGGAGCGCGCCGCGGTCGAGGCGCGGCTCGATGCCTACACCGCGCGGCTGCTCGATCAGCGTGCGACCGTCCCGGGGGCCGTCCGCGCCGACGGCCCGATCGAAGCATCGATGGATGAGGCGACGTTTCTCGCCCGGGTCGCGCAAGCGCAGGAGTTCATTCGCGACGGCGAAGCCTATCAGCTCCAGGTCGGCATCCGCTTCTCGTGCGTGATCGCCGGCACGGCGTTCGACTTCTATCGCCACATCCGGGCGCGCAATCCATCGCCGTATATGTTCTTTCTCGAGGCGGGCGGTCGAGCCGTTTTCGGCGCCTCGCCGGAGTTTCTCGTCCGGCTCGACGGCAGCACCGCCCGCATTCGCCCGCTCGCCGGTACGCGTCCCCGGGGGGCCGACGAGGCCGCCGACCATCGCATCGCGGCAGAACTGCTCGCCGATCCGAAAGAGCGCGCCGAGCACGTGATGCT
>PMOG01000209.1 GCA_003161555.1 Vulcanimicrobiota bacterium
GCGCCGGGTCCGCGTCGGCGAGGAACGACAAGTCGGCCACCGCGACCAGCGGCCGTCCCGCGGCCTTCGCGCCGGCCGCGGCCGCGACCGCATCCGCGAACGCGCGCTCGTCGGCGTCGCTGGTGTCGGGTACGCGCACGTACAGCACGATGTCGGCGGCCCCCGGCGAGCCGGTCACGTCGACGGCACCGCAGGTGCGGATCAATTCGGCAATCGTGGTCGCGACGGGCGCGTACTCGATCGGATCGGCGAGCGCGCCGCCGCCGGCGCGCNNCGAGTTCGTCGGCGCCGGGTTCGATCGACGCGCGCGACGGCGGCAGCCAACGCGCCGCGAACGCGCGCAGGACGGCGAGATCGCGCAGGTGCAGTCCGACCGGGCCGGCATCGTCCTGACCGAGCACGATGCGATCGAACCCACCCTCGGCCGCGGTGCGCAGCGCGAAGAGGTCGACGTCACGGTCACGGGCGCGCACCGCAAGGTAGTCGTCGAGCACACCGCCGAGCTGCGCGCGCAGCGCTTCCGCACGCGCGCGGTCGGCTTCGCGCCGCGGTGGATCCGGCAAGTTGGCATACTCTTGCAGTGCCGGCCAGAGGTCGCCGGCGAACGGGAATGCGGCCGCAGGACCTCGCGCCGGTACGCCGGTCGGGGCTAGGCGCATCACGGTACCGAACACGCTGAACGAACTGCCCGGCCGGCCGGCGCGAAACGCCGCCAGGTCGCTGATGCGCGTATAGGCGACGGCGCGAGAGACGCCGGGAACGCGCGAAGCTACGAGGCCGCCGTATACGGCCATGTCGGTCGAGACGACGTACGCGCGCGCATCGGGCGGCGCCGCATCGCGCAGCCAGCGCAGAATCGCGGCCGGATCGCCCCCAGTCAGGTAGCGCCCGAGCAGCGGTCGCGGCGGCTCGACGACCCGGACGCCGGCGATCGCGCCGAGCAGCCGCGGCAGCCCAGCGGTGACCGGACGGTCGTCGAGCGGGACGACGACGAAGGTCAGACCCAACAGGGACGAAGCAAGCGCGGCGATGGGGAGCACCGCCGCGGGCGTTCGTCATGCGGAAGGGCGATCTCTTGGAGGGCACGCGCCGGCTGGATGGTGAGGAGCCGGCGATGCGGCGAGGCGAACACCGGCGCATGAGGATCTTCGCGTGATCGAGTGCCGAACGATGGCGAGCCCGGAACGGTACGACGCCTACACGCTGATGGAGCAGTTTTGCGACGACACGGCAGCGCTGGGCGACGCGCTGACGCTGTTCATCGACCGGCCCGACTACGGCTTCATCTGGCTCGCCTATGACGACGGTGTGCCGGCGGCGTGCGTCAGCGTCGGTTTCGGAATCTCGACCGAGGCGGGCGGCCTGGCGGCCGAACTGCGCGACCTCTTCGTGGCTCCGACGCACCGCCGGCGCGGCATCGGCTCGGCGCTGGTGATCACGCTGCAGGCGCGGCTCGATCAGCTCGAGGTGCGCCGCACCGACGCAGTCTACGGCGAGGACGCGGGCTTGCGCGCCTTCTTCGCTGCGCGCGGCTATTCGGCGCGGCCGGCGACGCGCTTCAGTCTGACCCGTCGATGACCGCGCGCAGACGTCCGCCGGCCGCCTGCAGCAGTTTCTCTGCGTCGGCGCGGCCGACTCCGCACTGCGCCATGACGACGGCGCATTTGACCGAGCCGCCGGCCGCGACGAGCAGCGCCGCCGGATCACTGTGGCCCGGCACGAGCTCGCACACCAATCGTTCGCTGCGCGCGCGCAGTTTGGCATTGGTCGCCATCAGGTCGACCATCCGATTGCCGTAGGTCTTCCCGAGCCGCACCATCGCACCGGTCGAGATCGCGTTGAGCGCGATCTTCTGTGCCGTGCCGGCGCGCAAGCGCGTCGAACCGGCGATCGGCTCGGCGCCCGTCGCGAGCACGATCGCAAATTCCGCCTCACGCTCGAGCGGGGTGCCCGCCGCGTTGACGATCGCGATGGCGCGCGCTCCCCGTGCGCGCGCAGCCTCCAGGGCCGCGACCACGTAGGGCGCGGCTCCGCTCGCCGACAGCCCGATCACGACATCGCCGGCGCGCACGTCCGCGACCCCCTGCGCACCACACTCACGATCGTCTTCCGCGCCTTCGACCGCCGCGCGCAGCGCGGCCTCACCGCCGGCGATACGGGCCTCGACACGCGCCGGATCGATGCCGAAGGTCGGCGGCAGTTCGGCCGCGTCGAGCACCGCGAGCCGGCCGCTTGTGCCTGCACCGATCAGCACCACGCGTCCGCCGTTGGCGAGCGCAACCGCAACCGCGTCGATCGCGCGCGCGATCCCGTCGACCGCGCCGAGCGCGGCGTCGACCGCCGCGCGGTGCGCGACGACCAGCGTGCGTGCGAGCGCGGCGTCGTCGAGCCGATCGATGTCGGCGGTGGCGGGATCGCGCGATTCGGTCTCGGGCAGCTTGCTCAACGCGCGCCGCGTTCCGCGCGGCGCAGTGCGCCGCGGACCGGTTCGTCGCCGCCCTTGAGCAGCTGTACTCCGGGCACATCACCCCCTAGCCGCGTTTCAACCAGGAACGACAACAGACTGTTCTCGCGAAAGAGGCCGCCGCTCAGCGCGACCTGCGGCGACGACTCGAGCAGTGCGACGCCGCGCAGCGCGGCTTTTACCAGATCGGCGAGTTCCGTCGAAGCAGCCTGCACGATCTTGGTCGCGGCGCGGTTGCCTTTACCGGCGAACGCGATGATGCTCGGCGCCAAGCCTGCGATCGACGAGGGTCCGCGCGGCGCGCCGTAGAGCGCGTCGAGATACCGGTCGCGGTCGGGGGCGTCGAGCACGCGGGCGACCAGATCGCTTGTCTCGTCGCGCGGCGCGCGTCCGTCGAGGACGCGACCGTACAACTTGACGGCCTGCCAGCCGATCCAGTACGCGGAACCCTCGTCCCCGGCAAGATACCCCAGCCCGCCGACGCGCCGCGTCTCACCCTCCCGCTCGGCGTAGGCGACCGAACCGGTGCCGGCGACCAGCACCGCGCCGTCGCCCTCGGGGAGCGCGGCCCGCAGCGCAATCGCGGCGTCGTCGCCGACGGTAATGTGCGCGGCCGGAAATTCGCTCGTCAGCAGCCGTGCCAGTTCCGCCGCTACGGCGGCCCGCGCGGCGCCGGCCGCACCGACGTGAACGCTGTGCGGCGGCGACCCGTGCAAGGCTGCGCGAACGGTCGCCGCGATGACGCCGACCGCGCCGGGGATACCTCGGGTGGTCGGGTTGGCGCCCTCGCCGCGCACCTCGCGCAAGTACACGCCGTCCGAAGACACCGCGGCGACGGTCGCGGTCCCGCCCGCATCGACTCCTACGCAGATCACTGCGCGTGCTTCTCCGGGCCGGACGGCCCTCCGCTCCCCGCTTCGCGCCGCAGACGCTCGAGCAGCACCGCGAGCCCCTGCGGTGCGATGGCACCCAGCAGGCGCGAACCCGCGGCTCCGGTCACCTGCGGCAAACCGGCGGCGCGCTCGTGCAGCGTCATCGCGCCGAGCACCGCGAACGCCAGCGCTTCCTTTGCGTCGGCGTCGATGCCGAACTCGTCGGAGATCGCGACGTGTGCCGCCGGGAGCTGCGCGCGCAGCGCGTCGAGCAGAGCCGGATTTCGGGCGCCGCCGCCGCTGACGATCACGAGTCGCGCCCGCGGCGCGTGCTCGCGGATCGCGGCGGCCGAGCTGCGCGCGCTCAACGCGGTCAATGTTGCGACCGCGTCGGCGAGCGCGAGCGCGTCGAGCGCGTCGCGCTGCACGGCGATGAACGCAGGGCCGTAGCGCTCGCGTCCGGTCGACTTCGGAGGTGGGCGCCGGAAGTAGGGATCGTCGAGCAGCGTCGCCAGCACGGTCTCGTCGACGGTTCCTGCCCGCGCCAGCAGTCCATCCCGGTCGCAGCGCGCAACACCGCCCGTGCGAAGCTGCACGTAGCTGTCGATCGGGAGATTCGCGGGCCCCGCATCGAACGCGACGCCTTCGGGGAGCACCGTCAGGTTGGCGATTCCACCGAGGTTGACGGCGACGCACGGACCGAGGTCGCCGAACAGCAGCGCGTCGACGAACGGAACCAGCGGTGCGCCCTGACCGCCGGCGGCCGTATCGGCCGAACGGAAATCGTACACCACGGTCACCCCGGCGCGCTCCCGGATGCGAAACGCATCCCCCAGCTGCAGGCTGTGGTGCGCATCGCCGTCGTGCGCCAGCGTGATGCCGTGCGAGGCCACGGCATCCAGCGCGACACCGGATGCAACGGTCGCGAGCGCATCGCCGAACGCTTCGCCGATCGCCGCGTGCAAGGCCGAGATCTCGAGCGCGCCGGCCGCGGCGGGCGGAAGCGCGGAGGTGATGCGCGCCCGCAGGTGCTCGTCGAACGGCACGGCCGCGTACGACTCGCAGCGCACGTCGACCCGGCCGCCGGCGAACCGCACTTCACAGACCGCGACGTCGATCGCGTCGAGCGACGTTCCCGAAAGCATTCCGGCGATCTTCACCGCGCCGCGTCCAGTGCGCATACGGCCGCATCGGCGACGGCGGCGCGCAGCGCGCGCAGGTCGGTGCGGCCGTAGTGCACGGCGTTCGTCAACAACGTCACGCTGCAATCGCGGACCGGGTCGGCCCACAAGGAAGTACCGGTGAAGCCCGTGTGGCCGAAGCTCTGCGGCGACATCAGCACGCCGCACGAGTTATCGTCGCGCGTTTTGAGCGCCCAGCCGAGACCGCGGCGGAGCACCGGGTCGGCCGCCTGCTCGCGAACCGAGTCGCGCGCGCGTGCAACCTCCAGCGGCGTGGAACGCCCGCCCAGCGCGGCCAGATACCACTCGGCCAGCAGCGCCACATCGCGTGCGTCGCCGAACAAACCGGCGTGTCCGGCGACGCCGCCGAGCAGGTGCGCCTTCTCGTCGTGAACGGTCCCTTGCACGGTCCCCCGCCACGCTTCGGTCTCGGTGGCCGGAATCGCGACCCGTTCGGCGGCGGGCGGATTGTAGCCGATCGAACCTGCGCCCCACGCGTGCAGTCGCGCCTCGGCATGCGCGGCCAGCCCGCGGCGCGCGCCACGCGCGAGCATCGCGCCCAGCGCGATAAAACCCAGATCGCTATACAGCACCTGCGTGCCGGGCGGCGCTGCGAGCGGTTCGAGCAGCGCGAACGCTTCGACGTCGCGGTCCAGTAGGGTGCGGTAATCGGCGCCGCTGCGAAATCCGGCGTCATGGGCGAGGATCCGGCGCAGCGTGATCGGCGCATGCGCGGTGCCGTGCCATTCGGGCACCAGCTCGAGCAAGGATCCGTCGAGCGGCGGGATCGCATCGCCCGCATCATCGAGCGCGACCGTCGCCACGAAGACCTTCGTCAGCGAGGCCAGATCGAACCGCGTATCGACCGCACAGGGCGGCGCGGCGGCGGCGTCCCGCATCCTCCCGTACGCGCGCTCGAACGCGACGCGCCCGCGGTGCTCGACGCGCACGACCGCGGCGCTGAATCGCTCGCCGAGTGCCGCCCGCACGACCTGCTCGAGTTCAGCGAACAGCGACGTTCTCGGAAGGAAGAAAGGGCAAACGGCCGCGCGCCACGGCGCGTCCGGTCAGCACGTCGGCGCACCCGTCGAACGCCGGCGGACGGTCGCCGTAAGTGCAGGCGACCCGGCGGGCGCCCGGCCAGAGCAGCGCGTCGAACGGCAGCGCCGCCGAGACGACGACCGCATCGGGCGCCGCCTGCAGGAGGCGCTCCACATCCAGGCTGACGGCGAATTCGGACCGCAGACAGAGGCGGCGGTGAAGAGCATGCAAGCACACGACGGCCTGGCGGCGGACGGCGTCGTGGGGCCGGAAACGTGGCACGCGCTCGGACTCGACGGGCACGCCACCTTGCACCCTGACTCGGCCTTGATGCCAAGGACAGCGGTCGCCGGCGGCAGCAGTGGCGGTTCCAGCTCCAACACGGCGGGGCCGAGCGGCGAAGCCTCGAGCGTCGTGGCACGCGTGATCGCCGCCGCAGACGAAATCGCCACGCGCCCCTATGTGTACGGTGGCGGGCACGGGTCATTCCAGTCCTTCGGCTATGACTGCTCCGGCTCGG